>PFQF01000014.1 GCA_002793435.1 Candidatus Berkelbacteria bacterium CG_4_10_14_0_2_um_filter_35_9_33_12 | reverse complement strand
AAAAGGTAAAAACCCAATGGCACGGACGCGGGATTTTATGTTTGGTTTTGGAGTGCGCGGTCAAAAAAGAGATAGAATACTGTTTACTTGCCTGTGACCGTTTTCCCCGCAAACTTTATTATCAATGGTTTTTTCCTTATGGGAAGAGCTATCTTAGAATGCAGAAAAGAAGAAGGAAAGAAGGGAAATAGATTCCCACCGGCAGAAAGCCCGTGGTTTCCCAAAGTCACAAGAAGGCCGTACTGCCCCCGGTGATTATAGAATTTCCTTTCGCTCCTACCAAAGGTATATTAATTTAGGCTGTTTGGGTTTCAGAATTGCCGTGCAGGAAAGCGAGAAAATTTTCTCTGGACGAGTTAACCACCTGTTCAGGTTGAACTCCGATTTCTTCCAAATATTTTATCCAATGCGCCAGTCTTAAGATCGGAACCACCCCCGGCCCTTGAGCCAGTTTTTCTTTTTTGTAAATAGCGAGACCTAAAAGATCATCCTCGTCAGCCGATCCCGCAGCCCAGGCATATTTTTGAGCGTCAGCTTTTCGTTGTTCCGTGGTGATTGAGGAGGGATCTCCATAATTCAGAAACTGATTAAATTCGTGGGCGTCAAAGTTGAGAAAAAATTTCACTCCCATATCGGCCGCCATTTGGACTAATTTTGGATCGGGTTGAGCCTTGAGATTAATTTCAAAGGCTTTATTTTTTAAACGCATTTCTCCGAGCAATTCTTTCCACATTTGCCAATATGCTTCGGCAGCCCGGGGATCCTCAGTTTTTGTTTGTATATCGCGATCCGGGTGTCCGATGACGTTCACATACGGATTCACAATCGCCGAAGAAAGACTCTCCCGAATATCTCCCAGTTCAGTTCTTTTTTCTTCCGGCACTCTGTGTCTTGAGGCGATGACAAAATCAAGTTCGGCCAAAACCTCATCAGGAATATCAATTCGGGGCTTTTCTCCCTCATACATTATGTTTGCTTCAACCCCGGCAAAGGGAAGACAGCGGTACTTGCCGCTTAGTTCTTTTCGGAGGTTATGAATTCTTTTGGTATGTTCAAGGAGTGATTGTGAAATTGCGCTGGTCGGTTCCTGCACGCAAGGAGATTGGGGAAGCGAAGCGTGTTCGGTAAAACAAACAAAATCCAGCCCCAACATCTCATAATAGTATAGGATTTCTTCGTAATGATAAAGACCTTCCGGATAATTGAATCCCTCTCGTGTGCTTTCTGCTGAATGGGTATGAGCATCTCCTCTCCACCATCTTAAAATTTCCGCAGGCAGCCCGCCTGATTTTTCGATATCAACAAGTTCGGCGTCAATTTCTGGTCCTGAAAGACCATGGAATTTTAAGTGGGCTCCGATCTTTTGTTCATCAATGATGGGTAGACTTTCCGAAGGTTTGGTCATTAAATCAATTATATCAGACAGAGAGAAAGGAATCGATGTGTCGTTTCTCCACACCGGGAGTGGGGAAACTTTTAATCCCTTACATCTGCTTGACCGTCACAATCTTTTGTGCTAGGATACGGTTGGTTTCTGGAAAAATATCAATGGCGGCTTAAGACCGTCATCGAACTAAAACGAAAAACCGCAGACTTTTAATCTGCCGGTTTTTCTTATGTTTGCTCTTTAACATTTGAAAGTGGTAGGAAGTAGGTGAAGCTTTAAACTTCACCGTAATTTTAGTTTTTACAAATTTTTCGACAAAAAATTTGAAGAAGAGTTTGATCCTGGCTCAGGATGAACGCTGGCGGCGTGCCTTAGGTATGCAAGTCGAACGAACCTTGTGTGTAGCACAAGGGAACTCTACAACTAATTTTAAATTCTAAATTTCTAATTTCCAATGAATTTTAAATATCTAATGCTTAATTAAAAATTAAGAATTGAATAAAAATTTAAAATTAGAAATTATTAATTAAGCTGTGGGTTTTCTCGTGCTATGCATGAGGTAAGTGGCAAACGGGTGAGTAACACGTGGGAAATCTACCCCTAACACAGGGATAATCCGGCGAAAGTCGGACTAATACCTGATGGTCCCCGCAATTGAAATGTTGCGGGGTAAAGCTTTTACGGTTAGGGATGAGCCCGCGGCCTATCAGCTAGTTGGTGAGATAAAAGCCCACCAAGGCGAAGACGGGTAGCTGGTCTTAGCGGACGGACAGCCACATTGGGACTGTGACACGGCCCAAACTCCTACGGGAGGCAGCAATCAGGAATTTTGCGCAATGGACGAAAGTCTGACGCAGCGACGCCGCGTGCAGGATGAAGGCCTTCGGGTCGTAAACTGCTGTGGTAGGGGAACATAATGAGGGTACCCTACTAGAAAGCCACTGCTAACTACGTGCCAGCAGCCGCGGTAATACGTAGGTGGCAAGCGTTATCCGGAGTTACTGGGCGTAAAGAGTTGCGTAGGCGGTAGGGTAAGTCTCAAGTGAAATCTCCCGGCTTAACTGGGAAAACGCTTGGGAAACTGCACTACTTGAAGCAGGGAGGGGAAAGCGGAACTCTCGGTGTAGGGGTGAAATCCGTTGATATCGAGAGGAACACCAAAGGCGAAGGCAGCTTTCTGGCTCTTGCTTGACGCTCAGGCACGAAAGCGTGGGGAGTGAAGCGGATTAGATACCCGTGTAATCCACGCTGTAAACGATGGATACTAGATATTTGTCCCCGCTTTGCGGGGGTGAGTGTCGTAAGCTAACGCGTTAAGTATCCCGCCTGGGGAGTACGGCCGCAAGGCTAAAACTCAAAGGAATTGACGGGGGACCGCACAAGCGGTGGAGCGCGTGGTTTAATTGGATAATAAACCAAGAACCTTACCTGGGTTTGACATGCTACTGCAAATCCGGCGAAAGCCGGACTCCTTCGAGGGTGTAGCACAGGTGTTGCACGGCTGTCGTCAGCTCGTGTCGTGAGATGTTAGGGTTAAGTCCCACAACGAGCGCAACCCCTATCCCGTGTTGTATCACTCACGGGAGACTGCCCCGGTAACGGGGAGGAGGGAGGGGACGACGTCTAGTCAGCGTGGCCCTTATGCCCAGGGCAACACACACGCTACAATGGTCAGGACAAAGGGTTGCAAAGGGGTAACCTAGAGCTAATCTCAAAAACCTGGTCTCAATTCGGATTGTGGGCTGCAATTCGCCCACATGAAGTCGGAATCGCTAGTAATCGCGGGTCAGCTAT
Organism: Candidatus Berkelbacteria bacterium CG_4_10_14_0_2_um_filter_35_9_33_12; assembly: GCA_002793435.1. Taxonomy (GTDB): domain Bacteria; phylum Patescibacteriota; class UBA1384; order GWA2-35-9; family GWA2-35-9; genus GWA2-35-9. The sequence goes on along the minus strand of PFQF01000014.1, from coordinate 7,497 downwards.
ACCGCGGTGAATACGTTCTCGGTCCTTGTACACACCGCCCGTCAAGTAGGGAAAGTTGGGGGCACCCGAAGGACCGCCGATTCGGCGGCACTAAGGTGAAACCAATAATCAATGCTAAGTCGTAACAAGGTATCCGTAGGGGAATCTGCGGATGGATCACCTCCTTTCTAAGGAGATATACATAAGTTGCTTTTTACAACGGTAGAATGGTAATAGTAAATTGCAATGGTCGTCATACCATGCGTAGCACGGAATTTCTAATTTCTAATTTCTAAACAAATCCAAATTTTCAAAACCCAAATGTTTAAAACATTGTGTGTTTGAATTTAGATATTATTTAGGATTTAGGATTTAGTTATTAGGATTTCCTTGCTATGCAGGGTGTGCATTCTTGCAACCACAATAGATTTAAAAAGAACTCATTTTTTTGTTCTGGTTGTTATTGAGTAGTAAACCATTACTACACAACTAATTACTAATAAGATAATTTGAACTAAATTATCTCTATATTTTAATTCAATCGGTGAATTATTTTTTGAAAAAACTGTAATACTAGATAAATCCTGTGGGTAAGTGATAGGCATTTCTTTTCCATCCTGATATGCGTGCCATTTTGGGTAATAATTTTCTTTAATAGTATACACAGTATCTTTTTTGGGGTTGATAATAGTTATTATGTTGGGCATTTTGTAATCAGTAACTATTTCGCTTGAATTATTAAAACTATGACTATCAACGAATTTTGATTGTCCATTTCTTATCAATAGGAGAAGTTTGTTTTTGTAGATGATAGAAAAATTATTTGCTTGAAAATATCTATATGTCCAATCTGATTTGGCTCTTTTTTGATCTATGATAACGAAATCAACTCCAAGCTTATCAACTAAATTAATAGTATTTTCAGAATTGTCAATTATTGATTGATACAACTCGTCAATGTTTTTTTTCGCCTTGACTTCAGTTCTGTCCATTGGAAAATGCGAGATCAAACCATGGTTCTCCGAAAGTACGGGAAAAATGTATTTTTCAGGTGACTCAAAACTGATATCAACTAATATTTTTCCATATAAGTTATTATTGGTTTTAATGAGGTCTGAGATTTGATTAATGTCAACAAAATAATCATTTTCTTTATCAAAGCATTTGAAAGCTTGATAATCACGAATTTGATTTTTAGATAATTGGGCTTGAATTACTAAAACGATTAAAAATAGTAGTAAACTAATAGTATTAACTAAACGACGACCAAAAATTAAATTTTTGGTCGTCAAAAGTTGAATAGCCAATTTTACGCTCTCGTAAATTCCAATCGCACTAAAGATAATCCAGAAATATTTAACAAATGCCAAAGCTCGTCCGTAAACATGTGCTCCCGAAAAACTAGTTGTTGATGGAATAAATAATAAATTTGAAAAACCAAAAGATAGTGCGATTGCACTGATAATAAAAATAAGAAAAAATATTTTTTCCTTTCTAAGAAATTTACTACGAATAATCGTCAAAATTCCAATTAAACCAAAAACTAATAAGATTGGGATTCTAGCATCAATTCCTTGCCCGAAATCGTTATGTATCAATTGAACATAATATTGGAGATTAGAAAATATTGGTAATTTTTCATAACTAGTAGCTGATGAATATGGTTTGTCAACCACAAAAGCATAAATCCAGAACGACGAAGTTGTAAAAAAGAATATTAAAAAACGAAATATTGAGAAAAATACTTGTTTGTTTTGCTTACTATGCTTGATTAGATACTTAAACGACCCGATGATTATGATAAACAGTATAAAAATGAGTACCACTAAAAAAGTATATAGGTGAGCAAGTAAAATTAGAGTTAATAAAATGGCTGAATATATAGCATACTTTTTGCGATACGGTTGGCTAATTAAATTGTAGAAATTTATTAAAAAATATGGTAGAAATATAAAACTGAAAACAAATGGCGCTAACCCAATTTCATACATTACGCTTGGTGAAAAGTCAGACAACATTGAATAGCGAAAAGAGATTGCGAAAAGACTGGCAAACAGTGAAACAAGAAAAGGAAACCCAAGTTTTTTTAGCAAATTAAATATTCCAAATGAAATTAATAGTACTATAGTAAATAGATAAATTATCCAAGCTAGTTGAATAGTGATTAATTTTGAAACAAGCAAATAAAAAAATGCCAAACAATAGTAGAAAAGCGATGAATAGCTAATAAAGTTGTCAATCCCGCCGTAAAGATCATAATTTCCAAACAAAACACCTTGTTTAAGAGAAGTCAGGGTTGACCAACTAGCATAAAAATGTCCAAAAGTGTCAGTATTCAATAAGTATCCGTTACACAAAAAAGAAGGATAAATTAGATAAAACACATAAGCAAAAATAATTAGAAAAGCGACTAAATATTTATTTCTTCTTGGAACTTTGCTTGTTTTTTCGAAAATAGTATTTAAACGCTTCCCCAACCGTTTGTAGACCATATTTTAAACTTCTTTTAAAATTAATACTTGATGCCTCCGAAAAGTAGCGAACTGGAACGGGAATTTCGCCAATCTTGTAACCTTTCTCCATTATAGCAAAAAGCATTTGACTATCGAAGACAAAATCGTTTGAAAACCGATTAAATTTGATGTTTTTTAAAACCTCACTACTATAGGCTCGCATACCCGTGTGCCATTCAGTCAAATTATGTCCCGAAAGCGTATTTTCAATAATGGTCAAAAAACGATTTGAATAATATTTATATTTTGGCATTCCTCCATCGAGCACTTCTTTGCGACTTCTAATTCTTGAACCGAGCATTACATCAAAATATTTGTCAGCGATCATTTCAACAAAATACTTAATTAATTTTGGGTCATACTGATAATCTGGATGAAGCATAACGACAATATCAGCGCCACTAATTAGCGCTAAACGATAGCAGGTTTTCTGATTGGCGCCATAACCACGATTATTTTTATGTCGATAAACTTGCAAATTTAATTTTTTTGCAAGGTGAGTTGTTCTATCGTGACTAGCGTCGTCAACCAAGATCACATTATTCCGATATTTATTTGGGATATCGTAATAAGTTTTTTTTAGAGTTTTTTCAGCGTTATAAGCGGGCAGAACAACGCAAACATTTAACGATTGAGATTTTTTTGGTATCATAAAAACATGAAATTTAATAAAAAAAGTTTATTTTTTATTACTATTTTAAGTATAATAATATTTATTACTTACTTGAAGTATATAATTTATCCAGCTTGTTGGCAAACCGGTTATACACATTGTGCGGCGATCGGTGAAGATTTTTTTCAACTTTATCAGGCTGGTCATAATTTTGTTAATGGATATTTTGTTTATGGAGAATGGGCGAAAGAACATTTATTTGCTCCGTATTTTGTTATTATGCGCTATTTTCCAATTACTCCGTTTGTTTGGGGGGTACCAACTTTAGTATTTAGTTCCGCTATGAGCGCTTATCATGGCTATCTAGTTATTTCAATTTTATTACACCTTGCGTCAGTCTATTTAATTATAAAAATCGCTCAAAAACTCAAGGTTCAAAAATATCAAATAGTTACAGCTATCTTTATTTGGCTTACTTTTTTTTCACTAACTTCCGAGTGGCGGATGGGACAGTTTAACCATTTAGCCGGCATGTTTTTACTGGGTGCTATTGGTGCTGAAATTTTTGGTAATAAAATATTATCTGCTCTGGCTTGGATATTATCACTAAGCTGGAAACCGCAGGCGTTATTTGTTGCGTTCTATTTTTGGATGACAAAAAATAAAATTGCCATAGTACTATTTATCTTATTTTTCATATTATTTACAGTTGGTTATCTTGGTTATTTTCAAGCCCAAAATATTCCGGCTTTTCAAGAATTTTTCAAAAATATTTTAGTCTTGGAAGATCATCACGCCTGGCAGGTTGGATATATTGATAATTTTTCCGTCAACGCTTTTTGGGGGCAAATATTCTATCCAACCAATCCTAAATTATATTATATTATTTCAAAATCGTGGTCCATTTTTATTATTTTGATGTTATTTTGGGCGTCTTTTAAATTTTCAAAAAGTCCCAAGAATCTAGATTCTAAAATCTATCTTCTATTATTTACCGCCGTTTCGATGTCACTTTTTCATAAAGAAATTTGGGAGAGTCATTTAACCTTTTGGTTACCGACATTAGTAACGCTATTGTTAATTACAAAAAAGAAAAAAGAGTGGCTGTTTGTTTTAGTTTGTTCTTTGATGTTAGCTTGTCCAACTCTCTTTTATTATTGGAGAATTGATAAAATCGAGATGTTTAAAACCACTATGATTGGACTAAAAGTTTTACCACAACTGGCGATCTATGCTTATTTAATTAGAAAAATAAACTTGATTTCAAAGAGTAAATGAGATAGAATTATTGAGTAAATTGAGTTTCTAATTTCTATTAAATATTTAATTAATCGATTGTTAAACATTGTATCATTGAAAATTTAATGAAAATTGAAAATTGAAAATTTATTGCCATTAGGCAATTTGGGGCACGTAGCTCAGTGGTTAGAGCACGTCACTGATAATGACGGGGTCGGAGGTTCAATCCCTCCCGTGCCCACCAAAAAAGTTTAAAAATTAAAAATAAAAAATAATTTATGTTAAATTCAGCTCATTTGATTTTAGGTTCGGCGATTGTGGCTGAAACACCCGATCCAGCATGGGGTATTTTTTTAGCTTTTTTGAGTCATTACGCTTTAGATTTCATTCCACATTACGATGGACTAGAAAATAAAAGGGAAAAAGACAAAGAGAATAAAGTAATTGATTACTCAATGTTGAGATACGACATTCCTGTTGCACTTTTATTGATACTTTTTTTATATATTAAATTTGGATTTAATTTATTCATATTTTCTGGTGCTTTAGTGGCGGTTTTACCCGATTTAATGGACAATATTATTTGGTGGAGAAATATTTCAAAAAGACTTTTTATTTGGAGATGGTTATTCAAAATTCACCAGTTAACTCATCTTGTTTTTAAGGGTAATATAAAGTATATTAAGATAGTTGGAATTATGACTCAAGTATTAGTTATTGTCGCATCAATTTTATGGATAGGATTTTAACTTTCATTATTGCGTTGGGTTTGGGGCTAGTTATAATTATTTATACTAAGCAAATAGTTGATATGGCTGGGAATAGTCAGTGGGCGGAATCTAAACTAGGCGCCGGCGGCACTTATACTTTTTGGAAATTATTTGGTTTGTTAGTAATTGTTATGGGTTTTTTGTATGCAATTGGAACCTTCAGTTAAAAAATTTTAAATCCTAATATCTAAACTCTAAACAATTTCAAAACTCAAATTACAGAACAACAAACAGTTTGGAATTTGGAAAATTAATATTTTGGGTTTGTTTAGAATTTAGTGCTTAGAATTTGGGATTTTGTTATTAGGGCTTGTAGCTCAGCGGTAGAGCAATTCCTTTGCAAGGAAGAGGTCGGAGGTTCGAATCCTCTCAAGTCCACCAGAACAGAACTCAACGATTTTTTTGAAGCAGAAATGCGGGACGTGTTTCGTGCGTCCCGCATTTTGGCTTCCAAAAAACCGATGAGTTCCATTCTGGTGTCTCTATTGTACCAAGTTAGAACCTATTTTCAAAACAAATGATCTGCCACCACGCGCTCCGCGCCCTCGCGGGAGGCTAAAATTTTTTCGCCGCCAATCCAATTAAGAAAGAATTTATCATAGTTATATTATAGTATAACCATTGTCCAACAAAACAACAAGTGATAAACTGTGAATAAGAAATATGCAGGAAATATCAAAAAAATTGGGCGAAAATCTAAAAAAGGTTCGCGCCAAGAAAAAATTGTCGCAAGGGGCTTTAGTGCACCTTTTAGAGGTGGATAAAGGCTATATTAGCAACATTGAGAGTGGCAATAAAAATCCTACCCTTGCGACAATTCAGCGATTAGCCGAAGTGTTGGGCGTGTCGGCTGATGAGTTATTGAAATAATTATGCAAAAACTACTACAGGGAAATATTTGGAAATATACGCTTCTGCTAATCGCCAACAAAAGAATTTTTGTTGCTATTCTTGGCGCTTACTATTTGACTATCCCAGACGTAAACGCCGTGGGCATTGGAATTATTTTGCTCGCTGGAAGTTTGGCGGGTTTTGTATTTGAGATTCCCAGTGGCTATGTCTCTGACAAAATCGGCCACAAGTAAGCTCTCGTTATTTCTAGAATAGTTATTTTGTTATCAACAATTCTTTTTCTCGTTGCAAACAACATCATCTTTTTAATTCTTGCAGGAATTGCGTTGAGCACAGGAATTGCTTTTCATAGTGGGACAGGCAGTGCATTGATGCACGAAACACTCCGAGGATTGCAACGAGAAAAAGACTACGCAAGCGTGATGGGCAAGATTAGTTCGATTGGTTTTGCTGTACCGATTGTGTTTATGGTGCTCGTTCCTTTTTTGGTGAGCATTAGTTTTAAACTCCCTTTTGCAATCGCTCTCATTGTTGATCTGGTTGGGCTATTTGCGGCAATTTCACTAGTGACCCCGCCAGTACCACGGGAAGAAATAAAAGAAATCGGGGTGACAAACTTTAGACAAGTATTGCGCGAGGGATACCACCTCAATTTTTTTACTTTTGCTTTGTTTTCCGGAATTATTGGCGGTGTCTTATTTGGTGTCGGCGGATTTCGCGCGCCATACCAGACCTTTCTTGAGATACCCGTGATTTGGTACGGTGTATTTTTTGGAATTGGAAGAGCATTCGCCTCCCTTATGCTTGCTTACAGTGGAAGAATTAGAGCAATCACAACAATTTATTCTTTTTATAAATTTCAGCTAATTCTTTATACATTTTTCATATTGATACTAGCGACTATTTCAACTTGGTGGATTGTTGTGATTGCATTCATAATCATCAACGCCTTTCAATGGGGATTGAGTAAGGTTGATAACAGCTACATGATGGATATTATTAGTCCAAGTAAATTCAAAGCAACGCTATTATCAACCCACGTGCAAATTGAGCATATCGTTGCCGCGGTTGCCAGTTTCGGGGTAGGTTTTGTAATCGAGCGAGTATCTTATCAATCTGGGTTTTTATATTTGGGAATAGGTTTTTTTGTAATTTTAATGTTGTTATACTTATATATACTCGGACAACGCAAGGCCGGTGTTTACGACAGGTTGATTGGAAATTAAAAGAGAACTGGTGGCGAAAAAATTTTGGCCTCCTGCGAGGGCACGGCGGAAGGGGGGTGTGGGGGGAATTCCGCCGCGCCCGAGCGTTCCGCCGCTTCTTTTTTCCGCCGCCGCAATTTTTTGTATTTCGCTTTGCGAAATGCGCCGCCAAGTGAGATGTTGCTCTTGCCCCAACCTCCCGTGCACGGGCAGCAAAAAGGAACTTCCAATATTTATTTTGATCATCACTTCCTTACTTTGCTTGGCCACCAATTCCATTTTCCCAAAAGTGTGGCAATAGCTGGGACTAGAATTGCTCTAACAAC
>PFQF01000038.1 GCA_002793435.1 Candidatus Berkelbacteria bacterium CG_4_10_14_0_2_um_filter_35_9_33_12 | reverse complement strand
AGTTATCTAACGACTAGCGTATGATTCAACTCCGAAAAAATCGGAATAAATGTCCAAAATGTAAAGGGATTTTGATTAAGCAAATTGAAAATCGTCAGTCTTTTGGACAAACACTCAACCCGACTTTTCGATGTAGCGCTTGTGGACGAAATTTTGAACTAAAAGTTAGAAACAATAATCTAAATAAAAATTAAGATATTTACTATTTGAGTCAAAAGAGATAAAATAGTCCTATGAGAAAAGTTTATGATCATAAAGCGATTGAAAAAAAATGGCAAAGAGTTTGGGATGAAAAAAAAGTTTTTCAAACCGATAATGACACGAGCAAAAAAAAGAAATATATTCTCGATATGTTTCCCTATCCATCCGGCGCTGGTCTACATGTTGGGCACCCATTAGGATATATTGCGTCTGATATAGTTAGTCGTTACTATAGAATGAATGGTTATCGTGTTTTACATCCGATGGGCTGGGATGCTTTTGGATTACCAGCAGAAAATTATGCGATTAAATCAGGAATTCATCCAGACAAAATAACTAAATCAAATATTAAAACTTTCAAACGACAACTAAGAAGCTTGGGCTTTAGTTATGATTGGTCAAGAGAGATTAATACTTCAGATCCGGAATATTATAAATGGACTCAATGGATATTTTTGAAGTTATTTGAAAAAGGTTTAGCTTACAAAAAAAAGGCACTAGTCAATTGGTGTGATTCATGTCAGACAGTTTTAGCCAACGAACAAGTTATTGACGGAAAATGTGAGCGTTGCAAAAAGAGTGTGATTCAAAAAGAGTTAAAACAATGGTTTTTCAAAATTACTGATTATGCTGAAGAGTTATTAGCGGATATTGAAAAACTTAATTGGAGTGAATCGATAAAATCAGCTCAAAGAAATTGGATTGGGAAGTCGAAAGGAGCAACCATCAAATTTGAAATTGATATTTCAAATTCTGATGGAAATTCTAAATCAAAAAAAACAAATCTCAAACAAATTCTAAATACAAATAACCAAATATCAAAACAATACATTGAAGTATTTACCACTAGACCAGACACGCTTTTTGGTGCTACATACTTAGTTTGTGCGCCGGAACATAAACAAATTTCAAATTTCAAATTTCAAATTTCAAATTGGAATGAGGTTGAAAAATACATTGAAGAAAGTAAAAAGAAAACGGATTTGCAGAGGTCTGATTTGTCAAAAGAAAAAACCGGTGTTGAAATTAAAGGATTCAAGGCTATTAATCCAGTTAATAATAAAGAAATACCAATTTGGATTGCGGATTATGTATTAAATACTTATGGTACGGGTGCAATTATGGCAGTACCGGCACACGATGAACGTGATTTTGAGTTCGCAAGTAAATATAACATTGAGATTATCAAAGTGATAGAGGGTGGTAAATTGCCATATACCGGAAAAGGAAAGATGGTTAATTCGGGTAAATTTAATGGTCAGCAGTCAGATGAAATTATTAAAAAAATTACTCGATTGACGGATGGAAAATTAACCATTCAATACAAACTTCGGGATTGGTTAATATCTCGCCAACGATATTGGGGGGTGCCAATACCGATTATTTATTGTGCAAATTGTGGCATTATTCCAGTTCCCGAGGATCAATTGCCAGTTGAATTACCAACCGATGTTGATTTTTTCCCAAATGGTGAATCGCCATTAACAAATTCAAAAACATTTCATGCTGTCAAATGTCCAAACTGCGATTCCCCTGCTCGGAGAGAATCGGATACAATGGACACATTTGTTGACTCATCGTGGTATTTTCTTGCATACACAACTGATAAAATTTCAAATTTCAAATTTTCCCGATGTTTTAATCGAGATCTTAATATTAACGAATCGTCGGAACAAATTTCAACTGCAAATCATTGGCTTCCGGTTGATATCTATGTTGGAGGGGCTGAACATGCAGTGATGCATCTTTTATACGCTCGTTTTATTACTAAGGTATTAAGAGATATAAAAATTTTGGATTTTAATGAGCCGTTTATGTCATTAAAAAATCAAGGTATGATTTTAGCCGAAGACGGTAGAAAAATGAGTAAATCATTCGGCAATGTGATTAATCCTGATGATATTGTTGACGTTTATGGAGCTGATACTTTCAGGTTGTATGAAATGTTTATAGGTCCATTTTCTGATACCAAATCGTGGTCAACAAAAAATATTGCTGGTGTCAATCGGTTTATTAAAAAATTATTTAATATTGAATATCAAAACGACGGCACGATTGAAGAATATACCAAAATTAAAATTGAACAGTTGAAAAAAAGTGTTTCTGATGATATACTTAACTTTTCTTTTAATACCGCTATTGCTAAAATGATGAGTTTTATCAAAGATAAAAACTTGCATTTAAACAAAAAATTCTGGCAAGAATTTTTGATTCTATTTTCTCCATTTGCACCATACGCTTCACAAGAATTATGGGCAATGACGGGTGAAAAAGGATTAATCGTTAATGAAAATTGGGTTAAAATTGATAAGCTAAAACTGAACGAGTCGACTAAAGATTATATGGTCATTATTGGAGGTAAGAAATTGGGCAGTTTAAAATTAATTACTAATATTTCAGATGACGAAATAATTGAAGAAATATCAAAAGACCAAATCATTACTGACAAACTAAATAATAAAAAGATTGAAAAAATTAAAATCCATGAAAATGTTATAATTCTCATGTAGTATAATCTGTGATAAAATTAAAATAAGGAAAAATATGGCAGAACCAAAAAAGAAAAGAAGTAATTCTAGAAGTAGAAAAGCACAAAACAATCTCGGGTGGAAAACGCCTTCGATTGCTCGTTGTATAGAGTGCAAAGCAGTTAAGAGACCTCACCAAGTTTGCTCAAACTGTGGTAAATATCGAAAGAAGAAAATCATTTCAATTAAATAAAAATGTCAGTTAATCGACACTTAACTCGAATTTTAATGTTTCAGACTCTTTTTGAGTGGGATTTTCGGGATAATGAAAATTTTAGCGTTATTAGAGATAGAAATTTTGCAATTTATAAGGATGATGTTGACATTAAATACGGAAAAAAAACCTTAAAAGCAATAGTTGGTAAGATCAAAGAGCTAGATAAAAAAATAGTTTCAGTTGCGCCGGATTTTCCGATTGAAAAAGTGGCGAATATTGATAAAGCTATATTAAGATTGTCAATTTATGAATTGCTTTATTGTCAAGAAATACCGCCAAAAGTGGCTATCAATGAAGCTGTTGAGTTGGCAAAAACTTTTGGGGGTGATAATACTTATAAATTTGTTAATGGAGTTTTGGGCACGATTTACAGGCAGAGTGAAAAATATGATGAAAATGAAGCTAAAAAATTAAATTTAACACCAATTGAGGAATTATGAATAAAGTTGATAAAAAAGTTTTAATTGATAAATTTTTGGACAAAATATCGGTAAAGTTTAAAAATAAAGATCTGGTTCGTCAGGCTTTTGTTCACCGATCGTATTTAAACGAAAACCCAAATTTTGATTTAAATCACAATGAAAGATTAGAGTTTTTAGGCGATGCAGTTTTAGAGTTAGTGGTAACAGAATATCTATACACTAATTACCCAAACCCAGAGGGAGAATTAACCAACTGGCGATCAGCTTTAGTCAAGGGTGAAACACTTTCAAAAATTGCCAAAGATTTAAAGATGGAAGAATTACTTTATCTATCCAAGGGTGAAACAAACGGGACGCAACGAGCGAGGGATTTAATTCTCGCTAATGCTTTTGAAGCATTGATTGGTGCAATATACCTAGATCTGACTGTATTGGTGGTCGAACAATTTATTATAAAATATGTCATAATTCGATTACCTGAAATTTTGAAAGATAAAACTTATCTCGATTCAAAAAGTCGATTACAGGAATATGCGCAGGCTCAATATGGATACACGCCTGAATATAAAGTAATTAGCGAAACCGGACCAGACCATGATAAAAAATTTATTGTTGAGGTATATGTTGGTTCGATCGTTATGGGTAAGGGAGAAGGACTATCCAAGCGGGAAGCACAACAAAACGCTGCTTCTAATGCAGCCAAAAAATTGATAGCTAAAAAATAAAGATCTATCTATAGCAAAGCGGTTTTATTTTGTAATAATACTTGATAACATTTTTAATTTGATTAGAAATTTCAATCGTTTCAATATTAAACCTTGGATCTTTAGATAAATACTGGCTAAGATTATAAATTAATATTTTAGCTCTCAATCTAGTTATTAAAAGAAACCGATTGTCTTTTAATATTTCATGCGAATTGAAAAGAAATTTTTTGTAAAATTCTTCAATCGGTTTGAGATTATAGTATTTAACATAATTAGGATTAAACTCGGGTAGTTTTATAGTTTCAATATTAATATTAAATTGTTTGGCAAATTGATTAATTTTAGATAGATTTTCTGCGTTGCCAATTAAAATTTGATAAGCAAACGAAACAAAACCAATTTCTTTTAAAGCGTTGAAAAATAGAGTTTTAAAAGATCTTTTTTTATAGCCACGGATTATAATTAAATAGGTTGTCCGTTTAATATTTTTATCAATCAATGAAACTGGCAATAATTTTTCATCTAGCCAGACTTCACCTTGAGTGGTAATATTATAAATATTATTTTCAAGTTTAACATAACCACTATTTATAAGCTTAGTTAGATTTGTTTTAACTATCCTTTTAGAAAAAGAGAAATACCTAAGTATTTCATCAAACGAAACATTTTTGAGATCATCAATTAAAATTAATAATTTCGTAGTGGTTGAAATTTCTTCAATGTTTTGCATATGCAACTAATATAACATATAAAATATATTATGCAATATCAGTTTTTTAATAAAAGTATTTTAAATTATTAAAACCCCACTCTAATAAACTTTTACATTCCTCGGCAGAAGCAGTGATGCTACTCGAGTAAGTATTGATAATAACAGCAATTAAAATATGTCCATCTCTTTCAGCCGCAGAAACTAAATTATGACCAGCAGTTGGAGTAAAACCTGTTTTACCTCCAATTATACCCGAAAAAAACATTTCTTCTTTAACTAAACGATTGGAATTAACAAGGTGATGAGTTAATCCGCTGATGGACACAATATCCTTTTCAGGTGTTTTAATGATGGACTTAATATTATCGAATCTTAATGCATAAGAAAGTAGTATAGCAATATCATTTGCGCTAGACCTACCTTCATCGTTAAGACCGGCTGGATCTAAAAAACGAGTATTACTCATTCGTAAATCATTAGCTTTTGAATTCATTAATTCCACAAACTTTTCTTCTGACCCAGAAATATATTCAGCTAAAACAATTGCACTATCATTAGCAGAATTAATTAAAAGAGCATTAAGTAGATCGTTTATGCTAATTTTTTCATTTATAGCTAAACCAATAGTTGATCCATTAGTATAAATAGCATTTTTTGAGACAGTTGTAATAGCATCTAATTTACCATTTTCCATTGTTAGTATTGCGGTCATTAATTTTGTTATTGAAGCAATTGGAACTGAAATATGCTCATCTTTAGCAACGATTATTTCAGCACTTTTTTGATCAACTAAAACATAGTTTTTTGCATTGATGATTGGTTTAGGAGTGCCTGGAACAGTAACTGGAGGTAAAACTAATTTATTCTTTAATTCATTAATTCGAGATTGATTATCGTTTTTGACACCCAATACACTTCCATTGTCGTTTGAATTATTATTAGTAAAATAATTGGCTGATTTTTGAACTAAAAATAGTAACAAAAAAATGCTAACTGAAATAGCTGTTATTTTATAAAAAAGTGTTTTAGGATCACTTTTTTCTTTTTCGATCTTGGGTGGTAATATGTAACTCATCTAACTGTTTTTTTTCAACACGACAAGGTGAATCCATCAAAGGATCTTTTCCATCACCCGTTTTAGGAAAGGGAATAACTTCTCGAATATTATTTTCATTATTTAAGACCATTAATAAACGGTCATAGCCAATCGCAATTCCTCCATGCGGAGGTACGCCAAACATAAACGCCTTAAGGAAATGTCCAAACTTTTCTTCGATATCAGCTTGGGTATGTTCTAAAAATTCAAAAACTCGTTTTAATACGGCTACATCATGGGTTCTGATACTTCCTCCGGCAATCTCATTACCATTAATAACTAAATCGTACTGTTGAGCGATAACTTTTTCAGGATCTTGTTTCTCAAAATCATTGATAAATTCTTTTTTAAGAGCGGTAAAAGGATGATGAGAGGGACCATAGCTACCGTCATCTTTTTTTTCAAACATAGGAAAATCGACTATCCAGCAAATCGCTAACTCGTTTTTATTATTTTTATCTTTTCTTAGATCAGGACGATCAGTCTGATATATTTCTATGGCTTCCTTGTAAGTTAAGCGAGGTATGGGAGTTAAAGTTAGTTTTTTTTCAGGGTATATTGCCTTGATTAGTTCCAGAATCAAATTTTCAGTTAATTTAATTATGTCCTTTTCATCAATAAAACTAGCTTCAATATCAACTTGAGTAAATTCCGGTTGCCTATCCCCTCTTTGATCTTCATCACGAAAATTTCTAACAATTTGGAAATATTTTTCAATCCCGGCAATTTGCAAAAGTTGTTTGTATTGTTGAGGCGATTGAGGTAAAGCGTAAAACATGCCAGCTTGGTTTCTACTTGGAACTAAGAAATCTCTAGCACCTTCGGGGGTTGATTTAGTCAAGAATGGCGTTTCGACCTCCAAATAACCCTTTTTTGATAGATAGTTTCTAATAAATTGATTTGATTTATGTCGGTTAACAATATTTTTTTTCATTCTTTTACTGCGTAAATCAAGGTAACGATATTTAAGACGAGTTTCTTCTGAAACTTCTGAAGTATCATCTAATTCAAAGGGTAGTTTGTCGCAAGGGCTAATCACTTCAAATTTTTCAGATTGAATTTCAACTTTGCCGGAAATAATATTCGGATTAATTAAATTATCGGGTCTTTTAACAACCACACCAGTAACCGAGACAACACTTTCAATTGAAATTTTTTCCGCTTTTTCATAATCATCATTACCAGGTAGAATAACGATTTGGACAATGCCAAAACGATCACGAATATCTAAAAAGATTATTTTGCCGTGATTGCGTTTTGAATTAATCCAGCCCAAAACAGTTACTTTTTCGCCCACCAGACCACTCAAAAATTTTGTTAAAACTCTTTTCATTTTCTTTGTTATTTTATAAAAAATTTAGTTTTTTGTAAACATTCCGAGTTACTTCAACATCTTTTTGGCAATATTTGTAAACAAGGCTATGCTGGTTTTTTAAGTAGTAATCGTAAACCTCGCTTCCCTTCATTATGTCTTTAGAAGAAGTTATTTTAAAGATCTTTGCTAGTCTATCTAAGCTAGTTAAGTTACTTGACCATTTATTCCATTCTCGCATCGTATCATAAATTGGATCATTGCGATATCGAGCAAAAAACAAATTTTGGGATGGTTTGACATTATGTATAATTGATCTTTTATAAATAAATGGCAGATCAAATTCCATAATATTGTGACCAATAAATATTTTTACCGATTGAGCAATTTGCCAAAATTTAGTTAATATCTCTTTTTCATCGCCCGTTAAAACTTTGACTTTTTCATCATTAATTGCATATGCAATACAATAAATTCTCCCAAAATCACCGTTAAATGAAGTGGCTCGATGATACTCTTCAAATGTAGTTTTCTTGATTTTTTTATCCTTAATTAAATTTTCATATGTAGTTTTAACTAAATCTAATATTTCACCGTCAGCGGGTAGAGTCTCAATATCTAAATATATCTTCATCTTATTATTGCCTCAAATTTATTTTTTAACACGACTAATGTTTTTTGGTATGCATCATTAATTCTATTGATATTTTGAATATCAAAAATTAGATGAAAAGCATAACTGATTTTATTTTCTCCAAAACTTTTATTTTCAAATTTATCGAACAAATCAATCTCAAAAATAGATTGAATATTTTCGTGAAGAATAAATTCAATTTTTTCAAAGGTAACATTTTTATTCACCACAATTGAAACATCTAAAATAGTTGGGTAATATTTCGAAAATGATTTAAATTTAATTGGTTTTAAATCTAGTTCGGTTAAAGTAATTTTATTTTTAATTTTAAATAGATTAAAGGCGTTGTCGAGTCTTGCTTCATAGACATAAAAAGGTTTGCGAATTTTGAAAATTGAAAAGTTCTTATCTTGAGGATTAATTTTAATCTCACCATCAATATTTAATTTTTGGTAGGATAAAATAGCTAACTGTTCAATCTCGTTATCTTGATAAAAAACATTTCCAATCTCAAATAATTTTATATTTGAATACCAAGGATTTTTTAAAGCGGTTTTGATTAAGAGCGGTATTAAAGAATTTCTTAACGAGTGATGCTCACTGGATAAAGGATTTTTGATAGATACGAGTTGATTACCATTATTATTAAAAATTTTAGTTTCACTCTCAGACAGAAAAGAATAGGTCAAAACTTCATTAAACCCTAAATCAGTCAAATATTTTTTTAATTGATATTTTTTCCAATAATGATCATTTTTAATTATTTTAGCGGGTTTATCAATCACTTTAACTTTTAAATTGTTGTAACCATAAATTCGTGCAATCTCTTCAGCTAGGTCTTGCCATATAGTGATGTCTTTTCGGAAACTAGGAGGAATAACAATATTATCAATTATTTGGCAACCAATTGAACGAAGTGCATCTACACAAAATTGATAATCAAAATTAGTTCCGATCAATCGAGAAACTTTTTTATAATCAATCTTAATTTTTGTCTTCGGTGGTAAATTAAAATCCTGATAAAATATTTCTTCAACACTCCCCCATTTATTTTCTTCAATCATAATTTTAAATTTAGCTATGGTGACTTGAGTCATATTTTCATCAATGCCTCTTTCGTAACGGTAGGATGCTGGCGTAATCACCTTGCTGGATTTTGAAGCAAGATGAATAATATCAGAATTAAAAATAGAGGCTTGAATAAATATATTCTTAGTTTGATTGGTTGTAGTGCTATTTTTTCCACCCATAACACCGATTAAGTCAACAATTTGATTGTCTGATTCGTAAACTAACAAATCATTTTTTAAATTAATTAAACTATCGTCGAGTAAGATAATTTTTTCTTTTTCTTGGCTTTTTCTTAATTTTAATTGATATTTGATTGAATCAAGATCAAACGAATGAAGCGGTTGACCAGTTTCTAGCATTAAATAATTAGTCAAATCTACAAAATTGTTAATTGGTTTTAAACCACATGCTAATAGTCTTTTTTGAATATAATCAGGCGATGGAGCAATTTTAACATTTTTAATCACTAAACCGCCAAAATTAACGACTTCATCCTTAGTCTCTATTTCTAATTTAATTGATTGAGAATTAGTTTGAAATTCTGGTAGTTGATTGTTTTTTACTCCCGTTTGACTGGGAAATTTAATTGCTAATTCACGAGCTATGCCAATAATAGATAACATATCAGCACGATTTGGAGTAACTTCAATTTCAACACCTTCATTATTAATATTTTCGACTTCAAAACCTAGTTCGTTAAAAGCTGTCTCGATTTGATCGAGCTCTTTTGGCAAATTAACAAATTCATTTAACCAATTGAATGGTGCTAACATAATTTTATTTAAATTGTTTTATAAAACGAATATCATTTTGATACGATAAGCGAATATCTTTAATGCCATAATAGAGCATCGTTAAGCGATTAATCCCCATGCCAAAAGCAAAACCTTGAAATATTTTCGGATTAACCTGCATATTTTTTAAAACATCCGGATGAATCATCCCACTGCCCATAATTTCAAGCCATTTACCTTCAAAAAAGATGTCAAAATCCATTCCAGGTTCGACAAAAGGATAATAATGAGGACGGGTTCTGACTTTTATTGTTCCTCCATATATTTTTTTAAGTATATATTCAATCGTACCTTTTAGATCAGCCAAAGTAATATTACGGTCAATTGCAAAACCTTCAAATTGATCAAAGACTGCTTCGTGAGTAGCATCAATTTTTTCATTTCGATAGACTCGACCGGGAATAACAATCCGGACTGGCGGTTGTCGATTTTCCATTGTGCGGACTTGACCAGCTGAGGTTTGAGTGCGTAAAACTTTTTTGTCAGTTAGCCAAAAAGTATCTTGTTCGTCTCGGGCTGGATGATTGGCTGGAACTAAAAGCGAATCAAAATTGTACCATTCGTTCTCAATTTCGGGGGTTTCAACCACTTCAAAACCAAGCTCTTCAAATAGTTTAACTAAATAGTTAGTGAATTGAGTAATTGGATGAAGTGTGCCTTGCATAATCAATTATTTATAATTGCTTTAATAAAAAATTCTAATAAAATTGCAATAAATACTAGAATACCTGCTTGAAGAGTGTTCAATACATTCAGCGAATTTAGTCCTAATAAACCGACCACCAAAATAGATAAAATTGTCGCTTGACGAATACTTGAGGATATATTGGTGTTGATGCTATTTTTTGAAAAAAAGTTAATTCGGACAAATATCATAATCATAGTTAATATTCCAGATAACCAAAAAAAAAGGCTGCCAAAAAAGCTTAAAATTGCTAAAATATCGACAGAAAATGGATCGAGGTTATAGAGAATATAGATCCAAATTGCAAAAGCGACTAAAGTCGAAGAAAAAATCGAAAATAAATTATACTTAATTTTTTCCGTCATCGGAATAATTTAACATTTTATCAATATTTTCAGTTGAGTTGTCAATCACAAATTCCAAAATTGGGGTGAATTTTAGTGGCACTTTATCGGAAATTATGCCTTGAAAATGAGATTTGTTTTTATTCAATTTGTTGACATATTCCGCAACATTGGTTAAAGAATTAATATAGACTTTAGCATGGCGGAAATCATTATCAGCGTCAACACCAGTAACCGTGACTAAACTGTTGTCATTGCTGAAATACTCAATCATTTCTAACGCCAGTTGCTTTTGTATTTCACTATTAACTCTATCAATCCGATTTGAATTCATTACTTTTATAATAGCAGATAACTCTCAATTTTAAAATACACCTCGAAGGTGACTATACTCGGTGTCATCCTTGACCTGCCCACCTAACGAATTGGACAGATCAATAATCCAGTCGATCTGTCATTACGCCATGCAACCCGCTCTGTCATTCCGAGTGAAATCGAGGGATCCCTTAACCCATGTTATTGTGAGGAACGTTTCCCTGTCATTGCGAGCACAACGAAGCAATCAATCTATTCCTATACTCCTTACTCTTTACTCCTTACTAATTTTATGCAAAAGTCACTTAACATATTGGACTCCTACAAAACAGTAAAAACAACTAACAAGGAGTCATAAATATGCAACAGATCTATATCAATAGTTAT
>PFQF01000020.1 GCA_002793435.1 Candidatus Berkelbacteria bacterium CG_4_10_14_0_2_um_filter_35_9_33_12 | reverse complement strand
AAATATTATCAAGATAAAAAGTGTCCTCGATGTATTGGACCAGTGCAGGGGCTTGACAAACGAATTTTTTCGTGATAAGATATTAATGTAGTCAAAAAAGAAACAGTTACGAACAAGAACTTGAACAAGGAGGGGGTAGGGAGGGAACAGGGATTAATTTTCAATTATCAATTTTAAATTTTCAAACACATATTGAACTTTGTTCTCTCCTTGCCTATTTGAGTCAATAAATACGGATCCTATAAACGGATTATAAGTTATTTATACTCATATCCCTTTAGCCAAAAAGAACTAGGCAATGGGGAAACGCCTAAATATCTTTTGAAAACTTCATTGTTTCTTAAAGGATAATCAAGGCAATTGCGTCTAAGTCAATTTCACGGCTATTGTGAAACTGATATACGACGTCGAGGGGCAATATAAGACACGAGAAATTATTATAAAATATTTAATGCTCGACAATGTCTAACTATATTGTCCCTTTTTTTGTGGGGAAAAAATATTGACACGATTTAATATTTCAGCTACAATTCAACTTAGAATCTGTACCTTGAAAGAGAAGGGAGGGTAGAAAGATGAAGAAAGCTGTGGTTGGGAGGTTCACTGTTCTAAAGGGTGTGCACCGTCAGCTTACACCAATGCGTATCGCAACACAGAGGTGTGCAGGTGAGTGTACTTGCAAATGTTGCAAGTGAGCATACTCTGTGACGGAGGGATGAAACCTACTTTCATTAAAATGGTTACCAGTGAAATGTAGAGAGTGTAATAATTTTTGCGGAGGGGGATGTTCCGTATCACATTTTTTTTGAAAACATACTGGTTGGGGTAGTAAAAACTCTCCCAGCCATTTTTTTTGTCTAAACTTAAGTTATAGTAAAGAATATGAAAATAAGTTTTTTATATAGTAAAAATAAGGAAAAGGAAAAATTGTTGGATATGTATGACAAATATGAGTGGTTTGTTGATAATAATTTTCCAATTAATTTACCAAAATTTTACCCCAGGTTATATCAAAAACATAAAAGCAATAAAAAATTATTTAATAAAGATTTAGGCGCTAATTTTGACAAAAGTTACGATAGAGGTGATTATTCGTTGAAAATTGAAAAAGTAAGAAGTGGTTGGCAAAAAATCGAAAAAAAGTTTTTTAATATTATAAATAATTTAAATCTTAAAATTGCTGACAAGTATCTCTGTTACATTTCTCTATATGGACCAGAAGGGCAATTTAATTATCCAAACATAATTGATCTAAGAATTAAAAATAATAAAGACATTAAAAATGCCAACGAAACAATTGCTCATGAACTAATTCATTTGTTAATTTATAATAAAACTAAAAAATTAAAATTAAATTACAGACAAACAGAGGGAGTGGTTGATTTGTTTTTTACTGAAACAGAGTTAAGGACTATTTTCCCAAACTATAAATTGCAAAATATAGGCATTCACAATAAAAAATTGGTTAGTGAACTAATAGAGATAATAAAATAGAATTATCCGTACCCTTTTTTTTGTGGGGAAAAATATTTGTATTACTTAAGCGAGAGACTAAGGACAGAATTATTAAGAAAAATATAAAATTTATTATTACTAAAGGATACGAGTTTAGGGGAAATTTCTTCATTGAAAGTTTTTGTTTCAGATACTGGAGATAATTTATTATCGATAATATCGTAGTTGTTTATGGTTAATTCATAGTTTTGTGATTGGTTTTTGTTTACAGTTAGAATTAATAAGTTATTTTCATCTTTCCAGACTGTTTGGTCAATATTTATTTTTTGAGGGATTTGAGACACGCCCATGGTTGTTAAATTAAGCAAATGAGCATTTTTTTCTAGATTATTGCTATTTTCAATTAATAGTTGTTGGTTATCTGGCGATAAAATAGAGTTAAGGTAGTCATCTTGAAAAGCGATATTTTCCCGTAAAGTATTAAAATTAAATTCAACTAGATTGGAAAGTACTTCAGATTTATTTGACAGGAAAAATACAGAGTTGTTCAAAGCGGAATAGTGTTTAAGAGAATCACATGAATTTATTAACTTTGGTATGGTTGAGACAGTCCCTAAAGTCATATTTACTGACCCAAGGGTTGATGAGTCGTTTTCTTGTATACAATAAATTAAATTATTTTCATCTTTCCAAACCCCCGAAGAAATATTCTGTTTGACAGATCTAAGTTGGTTTTTTGAGAAATCAAAAATGTAATACTTGGTTGTAGATTTAATTTCATTATAGGTATCAATCAGAACTTTTGTCGACTGAGGTGACCATATTAATTGTTGGATTGATGCTAGGTTATTACCTAAATCGTAAGAAGTATTTTCACCACTCAATAGGTCAAACTTATAAAATTTCCCATCAGTTCCAGAAACAAAATAAATATAGTTGTTTAAATAATGAGGAAAGTAAACACTATCGTTTATTGGATAATCAATGTTGATTGATTTATTTTCACCACCATCAGTAATGGCAGTAGTAGTTGGTGAATTGACTAGTGTTGTTTTGGTGAAGTTGTTTGTGCTTTTAATTGAGAGAATATAAATTAAAATTACTATAATAAGCAATAAACCGATCAAAAATAATATTTTTACTTTTCTTGACATAAGCTATTCTATATTATAGAATATTTTGTAAACAAATGCACATTGAAAAGGAGTGATAGTGATGACGAAACGAATTAATTTGTTTATGATGTTGATTGTTGTAGCACTATCAATTATTAAAATTTGTGATGCTCAAAAAACCATTAGTATTAATTTAAACAAACCTGTGGTTGAAGGTATGATAAATGCCAGAATTGACTACAAAAACAGTAAAATTTACTTCTTTAACAGAAATATTCACAATAACAGTCGTATTAAAGAAGGGATGTATAGCTACGATATTGAAAGTGGAAAAGTTGAAACAATTTTTCTAATAGAAAACGTTCGTGAAGTTTCATTTTCTCCTGACTTCCAATCGGCTATAGTGACAGTTCTTTATAAATATGAACTTTTTAAAAAAACCAACAGCCCATTTTTAAATAGTAGTATTCAAGACTACCAAGAAGTGTATTGGTATATTAATTTTAGTAGTCGTAAAATGGATTGGTTAGGCGAATCTTTAGACGGGTTTTGTTGGATAAATAGACAAGAAATATTTGCTCAATATTATGATGTAAGCGTCGAACCAAGCCAAAATTATTTAGCTATTTATAATCTCGAAACAAAAAAACTTAAAAAAATTTGTGATACTGACTTCTATGATGTATTTTTACTTGAGGCTTTCAATGACCATGTTTACTTTCAGGACAAACCAACTGAGTTTCCACATATCAATAAGGTATTAGATATTAATTTGTCAACTGGGAAAATAGAAAGATTTACCAATCAGAGAGATATCTTTGATGGTAAAATATCATATTCTGGTGAATATTTCCTTTTGTCTTCTTACGACGAAAGGAAAAAAGTTCCATATACTCATATATTCGATATGAAAACTAGGAAATTTTTAAATTATAGATCAGAGTATAATGAGGTATCTTACACCTGGGCTCAGGATGCAAATGAGTTTATAGAGATTATGGAGATAAATAGCCGTTTCAGGCTGAATCATTACAACATTGATAACAATGTTATTCAAAAGTATCAAATCAATGTCGAAACTGCAGCCAGTAGTCAGTTGGACAATTTTTTTCTAATTAGTAGAACGATCTATCTTTCGTACTTTAATAATCTTTTTATTGCAAACTTAAACTAAATAATTTGCACTTGACCGCTCGAAAGAGCGGGATTTATTTTGCTCGGTAAACCCCATAAACTGGAGCATTGTGATTTT
The DNA here is from genome assembly GCA_002793435.1 of Candidatus Berkelbacteria bacterium CG_4_10_14_0_2_um_filter_35_9_33_12. Classification (GTDB taxonomy): domain Bacteria; phylum Patescibacteriota; class UBA1384; order GWA2-35-9; family GWA2-35-9; genus GWA2-35-9. The sequence continues at coordinate 8,273 of PFQF01000020.1, read as the reverse complement.
CCCATGCACGATTAGTTAATTTTGGACCAGAACTTCTCATTTCATACAATTTACCATTTCCAGCAAATATTGCAGCGTGAGATTTACTATCCTTTTTAAAGTCACCATTTGGTAATCGGTTTCCGTAGATAATTATGTCACCTGGTTGAGCAACATTTATTCCCGATCCAGCGGTCGAGGCAACCCTGACTAAACTAGGGTCGCTAACAATTGATACGGTTGTCCAGCATGGTGATTTTGTTAAACCACTGTCTTTATAAACTCGCCAAACATAACTTGAGCAATCGAGATATGTAACTCCTTTTGGTCCAAGAGTTGCCGGTCCACATCTCTGATTACCTTGACTATAACTAATTCCTCCTTGGTCAATATAATTTTGAGCATTGGCTAATACGTTATTATTAGTAACTGTAATTGTGCTGAAGTAAGTATAAGCTGCCATAACTCGAGGAACATACTCTTTTGTTTCTTGATGAGTACTTATGCTTTGGATAAAGCTCCAACTATGACCGGAATTATATTTTGAAGCGGCATTTTCTAATTTACTTATATTGTTAGTTAAATTGCCAGCACCGAGTGCTTTTAAGTAATTAGCGGCTCCAAAAGCAGAATCTCGTAAATCCATAATATCAGTATCACCATCACCATCACCATCATATTTGTAACTATTCCAGGTACTTTCTAAAAACTGAAAAGGACCATTAGCTCCCTTTTCTGAGTTTGCCCATGGACCATCGGGGTTTGGCCATTTTTTGTATCCTGAATCGGCGATTGAGCGATGTTCCCCAACAAAAATTCCAGCAATAAATGCTGGTTGAACTCCAAACTTGCTTCCAGCTTCTTTGAAAATGGTATTGTATGGTTCGGGTATACTACCTCCGAGCCCAGTTAATTGATCCGAACTTCGGAATTTTCCACCTTCATAGGTCGAACCACCGGCAACGAAAAGCAATAAAGTTGCACCGATGGCTGCAGCGATAAGAAAAATTTTAGTCATAATTTAAGCATAAAGCATGAAGTATTACGGATTGGTGGGAGGGGTTGGGTTACTGGTTTCGGGTGTCGAGTTAGGAGTTTCAGGCACAGGATTTTGCGGTTGGTTCTGATTCATATTTTTTAGTGCTAGTAATTGTTCTGGGTTGGTAGTAATGATCTGGTCTTCAGCGTAAGAGGCGATGATTTTAATCGCAACATGATTATGTCCCGCAAAGAACAAGCCTTCGCCGATATCTGATTCAACCAGTAAATATTTTTCCCCTTGGGTGAGATTAAAGGTTTCGGCGATTTTATCAACGGCATGAGTCGATTGTTTAAGTAATATTTGCATAGCAGCGTTATTAATGACACTTCTGCCATATTGAGATGTTAAAAAGTCTTCAACGTCCTGGGTGATAACTGAAACACCCAGATAATATTTGCGAGCTCTTTTAACCATAGCGTGAACAAAACGGGCGCTATCTTCAAACTGCATCATAATCCAAGCCTCATCGAGGATTAATATTCTTCGTTTCAATTCATTGCGAATTTTATTCCAAATATAAGTTAAAATTAAATACATTCCAATCGGTCGAAGCGTTTCTTCAAGATCACGGATTGAAAAGACAATAAAGCGATTGTCGAGTTCAAAATTGGTTGGTTGAGTAAAGAGTCCGGCAAAAGTTCCTTCAGTATATTTTTGAAGTCGTTTAACCATACTTTCGGCTCCGGTAATATTGGATAACACGGTCAATAAATCGGTTAGAAGTGGTGGCTGATTTTGATGCGTGTTGATGTCAGCGGTAATATCTTTAAGAGCGTATGTTTCGTACAAGGCTTTATCTAAAATACCCGATTCATCTGGTGTTAAACCGCCAACCATTAAACCAAGTAATCCTTCTAGCACGGCAATATTTGATCTCAAAATACTATCGCCAGTATCTCCAGCGACCGCTTTGGGCAAATCAAATGGATTAATTCTTTTGTCCGAATTAAGGGATAGATTAATAAACGAACCACCGACACTTTCAGAAAGTGTGCGATACTCGTTTTCAGGATCGATGACGATTACATCCGTATCAAGCATATAATATCTCAAAGCTTCAAGTTTGACCGCATAAGATTTACCTGCTCCAGAGCGGGCAAAAATAACTTCATTAGCATTTTCTAAGTCAAAACGATCGAAGAGAATAAGTGAGTTGTTGTGGCGATTAATTCCATAAAGAATACCTTTATTTTGACTAAGAGTTGCCGAGGTAAAAGGAAAAGTGGTCGAAAGTGATGCCGTGTCAAGATTTCTTAAAACTTTGAGTTGATCAGAATTCATTGGCAGACAGGAATTAAAACCTTGTTCCATTTGGAAGAACGTTTGTTTAGTATAGATTAATAACCCTCCAAGAGTTGACTCGAGTTGATGGGTAAGCGTTTCAAGTTCTTCAGTGCTTTTAGCGTAAAGTGTGAAGTAGAGCGACAGTTGAAAAATCCTCGATTGACCCTGTTGTAATAGATCTCTCAAAGCGTCAATATCGCCAATCGCATTTTCCAGTTCCGGATCTCTAACCATACCTTTCTCTCTTTGAATTGACAAACTCGATTCAAGTTGAGTCTGTCGTTTTCTGAGTTGCGACATAATGGCGGCTGTTTCAACTGGATAGATAAACATCGAGATATCGAGTGTCATATCGTAATTAATGACTGGTGAAAGCCAATTAGTATTTAAATAACGGGGGTAGGTGTAGACAAAAAATGTCTTAGTGTAGAGATTGTTAAGCTGCATATGATTGGGAGTGATAACTTGAGCGGCTGGTGCAATAATATCAGCCACAGAAGTGCTCCCGCTGGCTAATTTGTCAATAAAATTTATCGGTTGCTCCGGTTGGGTTGGATTTGCCTGATTAGGATTTGTGTTGGGTTGCATAATTAAGTTTCAAAACGATTATTACTTGTTTGCGTTTCATTATTCGTAGCTGGCGTTTGGGTGGTTGTAGGTGGTTGAACCGTTTCTTTTTTTATCTCTTGGTTGCTCGATTCTGGATTCGAAATACTACTAGCTTCCGGTTGTTGTGTTTGAGGTTGATTAAAAATATTTTTTTGCTGTTCTTCTTTTTTGATATTGTCAACAATCGCCTGTTGGATATTGTTTTTATCTTCAGATTGAATCACTTGGGCTTGTATTTTATCTGTTTCAATTAGATGTTCTTCTAGCGATTCTTGGGGATTATATATGCCGTAATAGAGCTCAATTATTTTTTGGGTTGAAAGAATCGTTGATTGAATCTCCATTGTGGCTAACGATTGAGTAACAGTATTGACTCTCTGCTCTAACTCTTTACAATTTTTTTCAAATTCCGATTCAGTCATTTTTATATCTTTGTGAGAATCACCGAATAAATTAGAAAAAAATCCTTTCATTTCGTATTTAATATTGGTAAAAGAAACAACGACATAGAATTTTTTGTCCATAATGTTAGCTAATTGAGTAAGTTTGTCAATAAATGCCAAATATTCGTTGATTTGCATACGCATTAATTGATTTTCGGTTTTGTCTAATTTTTGTTTTAAATATGCGAGATAAGGGGATATATCAATTTTTCTTGATTGGACTAGAATTTGGATTGGAAAAGAGAGTGAGTTCAAAAAACTTTGAAATTGACCAATCAGGGCATTTTTATCATCTTCCGATTTTAACGCAAAATTGACCGGTTTGGTATCGATTATTTTACTGATTTTACCGTCCCGTGTAATTAAGATACCATTTCTAATATCAGCAATATTTAAAGAAGATTGAGTTGAAAGATTGTTCATTTTTTTTAATATTTTCTATTGTCTAATACTTGAGCGATTTGGCTAATGTCATTAACACTTAGGTTTTTGGCAGGTGCTTTGACTTTTTTGACCTCTTTATCAGGGGTTATCTCAGCGGTAGCGGTTTGACCAGTTTTTCTCCAAATTCTTTTTTTGACTCCAAGCGAAAAACTAACAAATGAGAAAATAAATTTTGTAAACGGTTGATCGTTAATCTTGACAAAAGCTAAAGCAATACCGATTAAAAAAGCCGGAATACCAATAAAAATCATTAAAATCATTTGTTGGTTTTTAAAAAAAATATAAAATATCATGCCACCAGCCAAGACATACAAAAACTGGAAGAGGGTCAATGGTCCAAATATTTTATCTTGCAAATCGATATTTTGTGGTACTTTGTAACGAGCCATAAATTTTTAATTTCAAATCCTAAATCCGAAGCATGAAATCCTAGACAAATTCAAATTACCTAAATCCAAAATCCAAAATAGTTTAGATATTAGAATTTTGAAATTACAATTTGTTTTGAATTTAGATATTTGAATTTCGGATTTATTTATATTATATCATCTTTTCTTTAATCATTTGTGCTTGGATAATAAATTCTTGGTGGGGCTGAGCTTGTCCTTTGAGAATTGCATCTGCCACTATGTTAGAAACAGTATCTTGAATAGCTCGTTGTAGGGCTCGGGCGCCAAATTTAGGGTCGAAGCCAATTTGAGAGACCAATTTTCGGGCTTCGTCAGTTAATTTGATGTTAATAAATTTGCTCTGCAAATTTTGATTGAGTTTAGCGATCAATATATCCGTTACCTGCATCAATTCTTCTTGATTGAGTGGTCTGAAAGCGACGACTGAATCAAAACGGTTAATAAATTCAGGTCGAAATATTTCACGGTCTTGTAAATATTCAACTAGGTTTTTAGACAATTCTTCCATATCAAGATTAGTTGATTGTTGATTAATTGTTTGACGAATTAAATTAGCTCCAGCGTTTGAAGTCCCAATAATTATCGTGTTGGCAAAATTGATTTTTTGGTTTAAAGCATCGGTAATAAAACCTTCGTCCAAAATTTGGAGAAATAGATTGAGTAAATTAGGATGGGCTTTTTCAATTTCATCAAACAAAACTAAAGAATACGGTTTCTCTCTGACAGCGTTGGTTAATCTTCCGCCCTCGCCGGTGTCAGGGTTGCCAATGATTTGGGCTAAACTAGAGACGGTTTGAAATTCCGACATATCAAACCGGAGCATATTTTTTTCACTATTATAATAAAATTCAGCTAACGCTTTAGCAGTCTCGGTTTTTCCAACCCCAGTCGGTCCTAAAAAAAGAAACGAGCCAATCGGTTTATTTGGGTTAGACAAGCCCGAACGAGATCTTTTTAGAGCATTGGCAATAGCACCAATGGCTTTCTTTTGATTAACTACCCGCCGATGAATTAAGTCCTCAATCTGGAGCAATTTTTCAGCTTCATCACCTTCAACTTTTCCAACTGGAGCACTAAATTTATCGCTTAAAATTTGGCTAACAAAGTTTTCATCAATTCTTCTAATTTTCTGCCGATTAGCTTCAGTCGCAATTTCATCGATTAATTTAATTCCTTTTTGCGGAAAGCTTTCACTGGCAAGATAACGAGTGGCAACATCATAAATTGATTTAATTGCTTGATAACTAAAAATAACATTAGCAGATAATTCAATTTGGGGGGTAATATCGGTCAAGATTTTAATAACTTCAAGTTGGTTTGGTTCGTTGATTTCAATCGTTTCAAAAACTTCATTAATGCCCGGGTCGGAATTGATGATTTTTGTCCAACCAGTCGGTGTAGTGGTAGCAATAATTTGAATTGAATTAGATCGAAAGGCGGAGAGCAAAGCGGGAGCAGCGTTAATTGCGCCGACCGCATTTTCTCGGACAAAGAGTCGATCGATCGATTCAAAATAGAGAATAATATTACCGGCAGAAATGGCTTCATTGATCGCTTTGATCAATTTTTCGCCCGAATCGTTGCTGGCTAAAATAGTAGACAAATCAATTTCAATCACTTTTTTGTGGACAAGGGGAGCGAGGGTTTTGCCTAAAAGTACCCGTCGTGAAAAACCAAGCACTGAGGTCGTTTTGCCGACCCCGTCTTGCCCGATAAGAATGACGTTTTTATTGCCGGTTCGTGAAAGAATGCGTTCAATTTCGTCAATATTTTTTTGGTGTGCATAGTGATGGAGATCAAAACTATTGCCTGAAACGATCAAGGTTAAATCTCGCCCAACTTGATCAAGGAAAGGGGTATAACCACTAGCCCAGTTTTTACCGACTCCGCCAGTGAGTTTAAGATTTTTTGAGTCGGTTAAATCGTTTTTATTTTTGAGCAATTTCCAAAAATCGTTTTGCCAACTGATAATAATTTGTAAATCATTAATGTCTAATTCGTGAGCCTCAAGAGTCTTTTGAAAAGAATGGTCAAAAAAGAAAAGGGACATAATTAAATCACCGGTTTCAATCAAACGGTGTTTATAAATTAAAGCAAATTCACCAGCTTTTTCTAAAAATTCTTTTTCACCGGCTTGATCAAAACTCTGAGTCAGTATTTCTGCTTGGGATAAATTGAGTCGAGTGAAAACGAAGAGCGCTTTGGAAGAGGTGAGTAAATTTTTCTTTAAGTCTTGGAGTGATTGACTTTTTAAATAGATTTTTTTGGCTTCAAATTCCAAATACGGTTCGAGGTTAATTTTTTGTCCGGTCGAAAGACGAGAGAGAGCATTAACTAACGGTTCGGGCAGAAGTGGATTATTTTTAATATCGGAAAAATAACTGAAAATTAAATAGATTATCAAAGCCAGATTGATAGCGACTAAACTCAACAATATTGCCGTGTAGAGATTGGTTAATAGGACAATAATTATTGAGCCAATAATTAAAATCGGTAAAATTGCAACTAAGATAATTAAAATAGTCATAAAAATCGAGATAATTAAAATAGTCATTAGACCAGCAAAAATTGTCGCTGAGCGAACAAGGGCGCCAATTAAGCGAGACATTAAATTGAGCGACCAAGACTCAAAAAGAATTTGAAGAGTTGGTTGGACTGGTTTAATAATATCCCGACGCCATGGGTAAAAAAGCGTTCGTGTGAGTTCTTTGATCGAAAATGTGTCGGCGATTATAATCAAAAAAGAACCCCAAACTTCCATTAGTTTTTTGATCTGTACAGAATATAACCAATAAAAAAACTTCATCACCCTCCTAAATCAGGTTAATAGTTATTGACAATATTATAACATAAAAATATAAGATACAATCAGTCTAAAATATACAATTATTCGTTGCACCATTTGACAAAGTGCAACCAATGTTGTAAAGTAGTAGTATTATGCAACAAACAAACAACACTATGGTTTCAGTGCCAGAATTTGCCAAATTGATTGGATTGTCCCGATCTCAAGTTTTTCGAAAAGTTAAAGCCGGACAAATACCAGCCCAAAAAGTCGGAGGAGTTTACTTGATTGACGCAAGTCTTGCCAATGCTTTGGCTGGTATTATGACTGCTAGTGATCAAAAAGATATTAGCAAGGCGGTTAAAAAAACTTTGAAAATCTATGGTGAAACACTAGAACAGTTAGGGAGCGAGTGATGTTTTTTAAAAGAATCAGCATTGAACATATTAAAGTCATTGCTCACCAGTTAGCTGTGGCAACGATGAGCTGGGATGAGCCGATTCCAGCTTTTCAAACCCGCTATCCAAATGTATTGGAAAGTTGCATCAACACTCCTTTTCAAACTTATAATCGCAAAGATTTATATCCGACGCTAAACCACAAAACGGCAATACTTTTCTATCTTCTGATTAAAAATCATCCGTTTCAAAACGGCAATAAACGGATTGCAGTAACAACTTTACTAGTTTTTTTGTTTTTAAATAGTCACTGGCTCTCGGTCGCACCTCAAAAATTATACAATCTGGCTATTTGGACCGCTCAATCCGATCCAGACTTGCGAGACGCCGTCATTACTGGTTTGAAAGAATTTCTCGATCGCTATGCAACAGAAGTAAAATAATATTAACCATTTGTACATATCGTAATTGTGCAAATGGCAAAAAACCTATTCTGGAGCAGAATTTACTGTTATCACGCCTGATAATTATTTAGAATTTATTGCGTAATTCCCGCTCCTTTCCAAGTGAGGTTGAAGATATCCTTAGAAGCGCTATAAGTTGTTTGTGTGTTGATTAGGGTAGAGTATGAAATTGCCACCAATGATAGTATATAAATATGAAAGCACACTTTGGCTGTATTTACTACGGTTCCAAACGGTTCTGGAAACTGTGCAGAAATCATTTCAAATGTGTCAGATGTCGCAAAGAAATAACCAAATCGACCGGTGGTTTCAAGTTATCAAAATACCAAAACAATCTAGCAACCGGAAGCGCTTTACGCCTCGGCAACATCTTACAATTTCGCAAAAAGTGAAGTTTGGCGGTGTTTTTTGAACG
>PFQF01000024.1 GCA_002793435.1 Candidatus Berkelbacteria bacterium CG_4_10_14_0_2_um_filter_35_9_33_12 | reverse complement strand
ATATTTATCTTCGAATTACTAGCGTACCTATGCAACCCAAACCAGGTGGTAAGTTTATTGAAGGAATTTTAGCTCAAACCGATCGAGAGGTTGAAAAAAGTTTCAATAGTTTAGTCAATTTTAGTTTGCTATATTTGGATGAAAATATGACGATACAGAATGGTTTGGCTTCCAGCTATGAAATATTAGATGGGGGTAAAAAATATTTATTTACACTTAAAAATGGTATTAACGCTAAAGAACTGGCTCCTATCTTCAACGCCCATACAAAAATAAAAAATAATAGTATCAAAGCCGAAAGTACCGATGAAAACAAATTACAAATAACCCTAGAAAAAATCTATACTCCGATTATTTATTACTTCACTGAGCCTATCTATCCTTACGGACCATATAAAATCGCCTCAAAAACCTCTGAATCGATTGAGCTGATAAGAAATGAAAAATTTATTATGCACTCGCCTTATATTGAGAAAATAAAAATTAAAATTTATCGTAATTTAAATAACCTTGAAAAAGCCTATCGTTCTCAAGAGATTGACTCCGCCATAACTTCATTAGAACGAAAAAATACCAATAAATATATTCTTGAGCTGCAAAAAAGAGCAATATTATTCTTTAATCTTGAACAAATACAAGACAAAAATGTTCGCACTAAATTGAAAAATAATCAAAATATTGACGGTAATTTAGAAATCAATTTGACCGTCTTAGACACACCAACCTTGTTTGAAAAAGCTCAAAAAATAAAAGACCAATTTGCAATTTTGGGAGCAGTGGTTAATATTCAAACTATCAGCCAGAATAATTTTGAAGACTTAGTCTTATTAGATCGACTCTACCAAGCACTTTTGGTTGGAATTGATTTTGGACGAAACCCAGATCCATATCCGTTTTGGCATTCATCTAATATCACGGCTGACGGTCAAAACTATTCTCAATACTTTAATAAAAAAACCGATCGTATGCTAGAAGATTCACGCTTAGAAATTGATAATACTAAACGGCAATCAATATATACCCAAATTGAAAATATAATAAATAATGATTCGCCCGTAATCGAATATGATAAAGAAAAAGTTGAATATTTTGTTGATAATAAAATAAAAGGTATTCTAATAAATCAAGGCGTAGCAGAATCCGATCGCTTCTCAAATGTTTGGGATTGGTATATCAAAGAGGAACGGAAAAAGTAATTTTGTCGAGGTGGTGGAATGGTAGACACGCAGCGTTCAGAACGCTGTGCTCTTTGGAGCGTGCGAGTTCAAGTCTCGCTCTCGACACCAAACTCATTTATCTTGCCTATAAAATATTAAATAGTATAATTGTTATATGATCGATATAAAATTAATTATGGAAAATCCCGAAAAGATTAAAAAAGCGGTTGAAGATAAAGCCCGAGTTGTTGATATTGATAAAATCGTTTCTCTCGATAAAGAACACCGAACACAAATAAATGAAATTGATAGATTGCGTCATCAACAAAAACAGTTCGGAAAAGACAACATTGAGGAAGCCAAAACAAACAAATCTGAACTAAAAGCATTGGAAAAAAAAAGCAAAATTATTGAGCTTGAGTTAGGAAAATTATTGGCTCAAGTCCCCAACCCGGCTGATAATTTTGTGCCAATCGGCGATGAATCAAAAAATAAAATTATTGAAACAGTTGGTAAAATACCAAAATTTAATTTCAAAGTCAATGATCATATTAAGCTAGGTGAAAAACTAAATATTATCGATGTTAAAAGAGCTTCAAAAGTAGCTGGTTCTAGATTTGTAGCCTTAATAAATGATGGTGCAAAATTACAAATGGCAATTTTTCAGTATGTAATCGATAAAATCACTAGTAAAGGGTTTGATTTTGTTATACCTCCTCATATAATCAATCATCAATCCATGCAAGGAATGGGTTATTTAGAGCATGGTGGTGAACAAGAAACTTATCACTTAGAAAAAGATAATATGTATTTGATCGGTACTAGCGAACAAGTTTTGGGACCAATGCGTTCAAATGAAATATTTAGCGAAAAAGAATTGCCTTTCCGAGTTTGTGCTTTTAGCCCGTGCTACCGAAGAGAAGCTGGAAGTTACGGAAAAGATACCAAAGGTATGTTTAGAGTTCATCAATTCCACAAAGTAGAAATGTTCAGTTTTTGTAAGCCAGAAGATTCAAAAAAGGAACATGAATTTTTTTTGTCGATTGAAAAAGAGATTTATACCGAGCTTGGAATTCCATTTCAAGTTGTTTTGATTGCTACTGGTGATTTAGGTGATCCCACTAGTGCTAAGTATGATTTGGAAGCTTGGTTTGCTGGGCAGCAAAAATATCGTGAAATTACTAGTACTTCAAATACCACTGATTTTCAAGCTCGTCGTTTAAATATTCGCTATAAAACTAAAGCAGGCAAAAACGAATTAGTCCATATGCTCAATGGTACCGGTGCTTCTGATCGACCCTTTATAGCCATATTGGAAAATAATCAAAATAGTGATGGCTCAATCACAATTCCAAAAGTCCTCGTAAAATATTTTGGGAAAGACAAAATTGAGGTTAAGTAAATTCGATTGATAATCTCATTTTATTCTGTTAAAATAATGATTGTTGATGTTTAATAATCTATTCTCAAAATTTTTTGGTAGTAACGAAAGTGAAATAAAAAAATTTCAACCGATTGTTGATGAAATAAACTCGTATGAGGAAGAGTTAAAAAAATTATCTCTAACTGAGCTAAAAGAGAAAACAATTAAGTTTAGAGAACAACTTTCCAAAGGCAAGTCGTTAGATGATATCTTGCCCGAAGCTTTTGCTACCGTAAGAGAAGCATCACGAAGATCGATCGGACAAAGACACTACGATGTTCAACTAATTGCTGGAATTGTTTTACATCGTGGTAATATTGCTGAAATGAAAACTGGTGAAGGTAAAACTTTAGCAGCCACTTTACCTTTATACCTCAACTCACTTTACAGAAGTTCTCATTTAATTACTGTTAATGATTTTTTAGCTAAATTTCAAGCACAATGGATGGGAAAAATTTTTGATACACTTGGTATTTCAATCTCTGCTTTAGCCCACGAAACTTCCTTTCTTTATACTTCGAAAAAACAAGATATCAATGATAAAACTTGGGAATATTTAATTAGCTGCGACCGAAAAACTGCCTATCAAGCAGATATTGTTTACGGTACTAATAATGAATTTGGTTTTGATTATCTTCGAGACAACATGGTAGTCGACAGTCAACATGCGGTTCAAAATGAACTATATTTTGCAATTGTCGATGAAGTTGATTCAATATTAATCGATGAAGCCAGAACTCCATTAATTATTTCTGCTCCTGCCAACCGTTCTGCTTCACTCTATATGGATTTTGCTAGTTTAGCTAAAAGACTTGACTTGGCAGACTATATAATTGACGAAAAAACCAGAAGTGTTGCTATTCAAGACAGCGGGATCGAAAAAATAGAAAAATGGTTAAATATAGACAACCTTTATGCGCCAGAAAATACTCAATTAGTTTACCATCTTGAAGAATCCTTAAAAGCACAATATATTTTTAAAAAGGATAAAGATTATGTAATTCGCAATGGCGAAATTGTTATCGTGGATGAATTCACCGGACGATTAATGCATGGTCGTCGTTATAGCGAGGGTCTTCATCAAGCGATTGAGGCTAAAGAAAATGTTGAAGTCAAAAAAGAATCTGAAACTTTAGCAACAATTTCTTTTCAAAATCTATTTCGCCTCTATAAAAAATTATCCGGAATGACTGGAACGGCAGTCACCGAAGCGGAAGAATTTTATAAGATTTATAAAATTGATGTCGTTGAAATTCCGACTCACAAACCAATGATTCGCAATGATCATAATGATAAAATTTTTAAAAATGAAAAGGCTAAACTCGATGCTATAGTTGAAGAAATTTATCAAAGAAATGAAAAAGGTCAACCGGTATTAATTGGCACAATTTCAATTGCTAAAAATGAAATTCTAGCTTCATTATTTAAAAAACGGGGAATCAAGCACAATTTACTTAATGCTAAAAATCATGAAAACGAAGCTAAAACCATTGCTCAAGCTGGACGCTTGAACGCAGTTACCCTAGCAACTAATATTGCTGGTCGAGGGATTGACATTATTCTGGGTGGCTCTACTCCCAAGAAGATTAAAGAAAAAAATAAAAAAATAAAAGATATTAATAATGAAAAAATCGGACTAATCAACTTAAGTTCAGAGAATCGTTCATACGATGAGTGGGAAAAGGAACATAGGCGTGTTGTTGAATTAGGAGGACTTTTTGTGTTGGGGACTGAGAGACACGAATCACGAAGAATCGATAACCAATTACGAGGACGTTCGGGTCGTCAAGGCGATCCTGGAGAATCTGTCTTTTTTGTCTCTATGGAGGACGATTTAATGCGAATTTTTGGTGGAGATAGAATGAAATCAATGATGGAAAGATTAGGATTGCCGGATAATCAACCGATTGAAAATAAATTAATATCTCGATCAATTGAACAAGCTCAAAAAAAAGTTGAATCACATAACTTTGATATTAGAAAACATATGTTAGAGTATGATGATGTTCTAAATCAACATCGCCAAGCGATCTATAAAAAAAGAAAATTAATTCTTGACGGTTATGGTATGGTTGATTCAAAAAAAGTTAAAGTCGTTGAAGAATTAAAATCATTATTAAAAAATGAAGAAATGAAAATAATTGATGAAAAATTAAAAGAATACGGTCAAGAAATATATAATGAGGTTGTAAGACGAATATATTTATCTGTTATCGATCGTCATTGGATTGAACATTTAAATTCTATGACTGAATTAAGGAATGGGATTGGTCTTCGTGGCTATGGACAGAAAGATCCACTAATTGAGTATAAACAATCTGCTTATCATTTTTACCAAAACTTAATCAGGTCAATTGAAAATCAAGTAGTAGAAATGGCATTGAAAGTTGAAATTAATCCAATTCAACTACAAAATATAAAAGGACCAATGGTTGATGAAGAGCAAAATATCATTAAATCAGGTGGAGAAGCAGAAGCCAGTGGTGATACGATTGAAGAAATTGAAGAGGAAACTAAACAATCAGAAACGACTGAAAGTTCAACCGATGCTATCATTACAGTTCGAAAGAAAAGTGATAATCATTCGTTTAACACGTCCTTAACTGCGGTTCCAAAAGTCGGACGCAACGAATCTTGCCCATGTGGAAGTGGAAAAAAGTATAAAAAATGTCATGGAAAATAAATTATTAATAGAAAGATAAAATATTTATTGGTACTATACTATATAGTATAGTAGTATTGATAAGTTGTTGGAAAAGTTTAAAATAGTGTCATAGCAAATTTAAAATTTAATAACAAATCATCTTATTTAAATAAATTATGGCAAAGAGAAATAAAAAAATAAAAAATCAATTGTTACAATCAATCAAAAATAATAAATTGATTGATAATAATTTGCAAGTGCAAAATTCTGAACAAAATAATACTGATATTTCTGAAAGTACTGATAGTTTTTTTCCAATCAACCAGAGGGATTTAATAAAAGTATTTATTAATACTATTTTGATTCTTGTGATTTTAGTTGGTTTTTATTACCTTCAAAATAGAACAAATTATTCAACTGATTATACAGAAAAAATTCGTTCTTTCTTGCATTTTTAGAGGTTTTCTTCCATTTTAGGACGGTATTGGAGTGCTTCGCTTAAATATTGACTATTAATTTGTTGACTACCCTTAAGATCGGCAATGGTCCGAGCAATTTTTAATATTTTGAAATAGCCTCGAGCCGAAAGACCTAATTGATCGATAGCATTTTTTAAAATATTTTTTGACTGATTATCCAAGATACAATATTTTTTTATTGCCTGTGAGGATAGATCGCTATTAATTTTATTCTGCCTTCTAAGTTGAACCAATCTCGATCTTTCAACCCTTTTTCTGATTATTGCTGAACTCTCAGCCACTGCTTCTTTAGTCAATTTTTCAAATGACAATCTTGGTACTTCAATATGAATATCGATTCTGTCTAAAAGTGGACCGGATAATTTTTTACGATAACGAATTATTTGATATGGCGAACAGATACAATTTTTCTTTTCGTCATTAAGATACCCACAAGGGCAGGGATTGCAAGCTCCAATGAAAATAAAATTGGCTGGAAAAACCAGGGTTCCTTGCGCACGAGAGACAGTAATCTTTTTATCCTCTAGTGGTTGTCTTAACGCTTCCAATACATCTCGACGATATTCTGGTAGCTCATCAAAAAATAGTACTCCTCGGTGTGCTAGAGTTATTTCTCCCGGTTTTGGATGAGTGCCCCCACCAACAATTGCTACCGATGAAGTAGTATGATGTGGATTACGAACTGGTCGATTAATGATTAGCGGTTTTTCTTTTGATAGCAATCCCGAGACAGAATAGATCCGACTAACTTCTAAAATTTCTTTGTCAGTAAGTTTTGGCAAAATGGTTGCAAAAGCTTTTGCTAACATGCTTTTCCCCGATCCAGGCGGTCCGGACATAAGTATGTTATGACCTCCTGATGCAGCAATTTCAAGTGCTCTTTTTACCTGTTCTTGTCCAGAAACATAGGCAAAATCACTCTCGCTTTCAACATTTTTTTCAACCGTTTTTTCATTATAAGTATATTTTTTGATTGTTTTAATACCATTTATATGATCAACCAAATCTTTTAAATTACTGACTGGATAGATATTTAAATTTTTAATCAAACTCGCTTCTGAAACATTATCAATCGGAATAAAAATATTATCAATTTTATTTCTCTTCGCTTCTAACATAATTGATAAAATTCCTCTGACTGGACGAGCTCGACCATCTAAAGATAGTTCACCCAAAAATAATGATTTTTCGAAATTAAAATTTTTTTCAAGTTGATGATCGGCTTTTAAAATACCGATTGCAATTGCAAGATCGAATGCTGGTCCTTCTTTTTTTACATCTGCGGGTGCAAGGTTAATAATAATTTTATGTCTAGGAAATTTTTGTTTAGAATTGACAATGGCGCTTTTTACTCTTTCTCGAGATTCTTCGACTGCCTTATCCCCTAATCCTACAATTACTAGTCCCGGTAGTCCCTTCTTAACATCCACCTCCGATTCAATTAAAATTGCGTTCAAGCCGACAACTGTCGCAGAATTAATTTTTGAAAATGCCATAGGTCTATTATAGTTTGATAATCGGGAAAATCAATAAAACATTTAAAAGTTCTAAAACGATTACGGTTAATGGAACGCCAATTGACCAAGGAGTTCTTATGGAGTGAGCGACACTTTGCTTCTTTATGACCATTTGATAATAGATTGAAATCGGAAGGCTGAACAGCAACATAAAAACTAGCCACCAAATTATTAAAGCTGATAATTTAACGCTTTTCTCAATTGTTTGCGTATCGGCAAAACTAGATAGTTTACTCATTTGAACACTTAGTAAAAATACTGAAGATAGTGCAACAATGAAAACTAATGAAATATATTTATGTAAACTTCCAACTTGATAATTGGATATTTTTTTAGTTTCTTTCATAGGTCGAGACCAAACATAATGACAAACAAAACATTCATAACTTTGTTGGCTAACATCAACAGGGCACATGATTTGACCGTCTTTAGGACACAATACTTTCATATTTTGTATTATAACACAAAACCTTGTACTTGTTTTAGAGCTTCTTTTTTGTCTCTAATCCAAACTATATCTTTATTTGATCTCAACCAAGTTAATTGCCGACGAGCAAAAGCGTGAATTCTATATTTCAAAATTTGAATCATCTCCTCTTTAGTACACTTGGCTTCTAAATATTCAGTAATAATTTGATATTCTAAACCAAGTTTTTTTAGCCAACTCTTTGGAACCTTTTTACTAATCAAATCTCTAACTTCTTTAACCATTCCTTCATTAATTCTCTCCTCAACCCTTTTGTTAATATTTTTATATAACTTCTCTCTTTCTACTTCTACACCTAAAATCATTGTTTTGAATCTATAATTTTTGTTTAGTACTTTTTCTTTTTCAATTGTATTTTTGCTCGTAAGCATATTGATTTCCAATGCTCGAACCAACCTCCGCTTGTTTTTAACATCAATATATTCAGCTCTTTTAGGATCTAGTGTTTGAAGAATTTCAAATAGTTCATCAGCTGTTTTATTGTTCAGTTCATTAGATAATTTTTTGTCATTTTCAACTTTGGGAAATTTTCTTTTATAAATAATTGAATCCATATAGTAATTACTTCCACCAACCAGAATGGGGGTTTTGTTTCGACTATATATTTCTTTAACTGTTTTAAGTGCGGTTTTTTGAAACTCAACTACTGATATGCTCTCTCCTGGATTTTTTATGTCAATCAAGTGTTGAAAAAATGTCTTATCTTTTCCCGTACCAATATCCAAACCTTTAAACACTTGTCGACTATCAATTGATATTGCTTCGATGTTTGGTAATGAATCAACAACAAACTTAGCAACACCAGATTTTCCACTCGCCGTTGGACCAACGATCGCAATCAATTTTTTCATTGTTTTTTACTGACAGTGATTTTTGCAATTTCTTTTACAGACCGACCAGAAATACGATGAATTTTTTTAACGCTTTTTATTCGTAATTTTTCTTCTAATTTTTCGAAATGTTTTTGATCAATTTTTGTCATTTAAGTATTGTTATTTTATCACCAACCTTTACCTGATTTAGTTCAATTTGATTTTGATTAAGCTCAATAACTTGATCAATTTTTTGCGGACTTGAAACTGAAATTATTTCATCACTAGACTGTTGGGGAAGACGATCTATCCCGACTATAACATTTCTATCAACCCATAGAATAGCTAAATTGACAAAAGTATTTTTGTTCCAAAAACTAATATTTTGTGATTCGTTAAAATTAAATATCATCCCTTGATTATTTTTTAATTTCTCAATATTTTGCAAACCTTGAAATCTTTCTTCATCGTTATCCGCAATCCACAAGGAATATATTTGTTGATTGATTTTAATATTCGTTTTTTCTAAATCAATTATGTTTTTAAATAAAAAATAGTAACCGATTTGAATAACCAACACAATCGCAATCACCCAAACAATAATTTTCTTATAATCCATAATTTTAAAATGCTAATTTTATATTTTTTTATTACTTTTGCAATTTTCTACATGATACACTATATTTAAAATAGTGTATCATGTAGAAAATTGCAAGTCAGAGGAGACCACCTTGTTTTGTTTGGCAACTCCAAATGGAAAGGACATTTTTCTTTTTGGAGTTCTGTCCTCTAAGTATTCGGACTTGGCTTAGGTCGTCGTGGACCTGATGGACTTGATACTAATAATAGGGTACTATATAAAATATAGAATCCCACTTGGGGCTTTATTATGTTTTTGTCATACTAAAGTAACTCGAATTTATGAAAAATCAAAGTAATAAAACAATCGCAGTTATTGGCCTTGGATACGTGGGGCTTCCTTTGGCTTTACTGGCTGAAAGAAAGGGCTATAAGGTTGTCGGCATAGACACGGATGCTAAAAAAGTAGAGTTGTTAAACAAACGCACTACTCCTTTTGCAGGCGAACAAATAGTGAAACAGTTAAAAAATTCGTCTCTAGAGACAACGACTGATTTCAATAGAATAAAAGACGCTTCGGTTATTATTATTTGCGTTCCGACCCCAGTTTACGAAAATCATATACCGAATTTAGAGCCTGTAAAAAATGCATGCAGAAATATCGCCAAATTTTTGCAAAAAGGACAACTTGTGATTTTAGAATCCACGGTAAATCCCGGTGTCTCCGAAAATATTGTGATACCAATACTAGAAAAAGAATCCGGCTTAAAAGCGGGAAAGAACTTTTTCGTCGCTCATTGTCCTGAACGGATAAACCCCGGAGACAAAAACTGGACTGTGGAAAATATCCCTAGAGTTGTCGGCGGACTTGAAGAAAAAGACTTGGAAATGGCTTATAAGTTCTATAGTTCAATAATTTCGGGACAGATTAAAATGATGGGTTCTATTAAAGAAGCAGAATCAGTAAAAGTAGTTGAAAATTCTTTCAGAGATATAAATATCGCTTTCGTAAATGAATTGGCAATGTCCTTTTCTAAACTCGGCATTGATGTGGTGAATGTCATAAATGGTGCGGCTACCAAGCCATTTGCTTTTATGGCCCATTATCCAGGTATTGGTGTCGGCGGACATTGTATTCCGGTTGACCCCTATTACCTGATTGATTATGCCAAACAAAACGGTTTCGACCATGATTTTTTGAAACTAGCAAGAAAAATTAATAACAATATGCCAAAGTTCACCGCAGAAAAAGTATTAAATGGCCTGAATGAAGTAAAAATGGCTATGAACGGAACCAAGATTGCCGTACTCGGTCTAGCTTATAAACCAAATATAGATGATTGTCGCGAAAGCCCGGCATTCGCTTTGATAAAAGTATTGGAAAAATATAGAGCAAGTGTCGTTACTTTTGACCCCTTCGTTCCAAGCAGATCAACGGCTAAATCTTTGGGAGAAGCACTAAAAGATGCCTCTGCAGTTGTCATCGCAACTTGCCACGACCAATTCAAGAATTTGGAGCCGGAATATTTATTGAAAAACGGTGTTAAAGTCGTAGTTGACGGCCGTAATTGCCTGCCCAAAGAAAAATTTATTAAAGCGGGAATTATATATAAAGGGATAGGGAGATAAAAAATAAAAAAGTTTATGCGTTTTTCCAACAATCATAAATTATGATACATTTCATAGTTTTTTTTACTATTAATTTTTCCTGGCAAGGCGTTTTTAAGCACATCTGAGAATTTTCTGTTGATTTACATGATGCAACAATAAGCTTTGTTATTTTAACCACATTCTTTGGTACTTTCATAAAAAGAAAAAGCCCTCGGCACGATGTTGCGCATGCCGAGGGCGAATACTTGCCCGCCGTAATCTTGACGAAGGCGGGATTACAAGGAGCAAAGGTTCCCAAAGGATTCCCGCCTACGCTCTTACGAGCTTCGGCGGGCAGGCAGGAACCAAGGTCCCAAGGATTGAAGCTACTTGCGGACGGCCGCGAACCGGTAGATCTCGTCCCAGTCGTACCCGACCCAGTACAGGTACAGGTGGCGCCTCGAACCGTGCCTGCGGAGGTACGGAACGAGGCGGTCGCCGCTCCGGCTCTGCCAGACGGAACCAAGAGCGACAACCGGGAACTCGTGCTGAACTTCGGGGTACTTCTCGCCGAAGGCGAGAAGTACGTGAAGCTCGGCCGGACGGCATCCCATCCTGTCAAGCTCGCGGAGCGCCTCGTCGGTTGAGATGACCCGGTTAAAGTAGGTGAGCTCCACCGCGACCTCGGCCGCGCCCTTCCGCTTGGTCGGGAAGTTGTGGGACGTGATGTCGGAGTCGGCCCAGTTGTAGCGACCGGTCTTCACTCCGTCCTCCACGCTCCTTCCGTAGTCCACGGAAAGGGGGTAGCTGTTGCCGGCGGGTTTGCCGTCCGGCGTGAGCGCCTCTCGGAGAATCTTACGCAGACTTTCCTGATTCTCGATCCACCCCTGCGCGGTAGTGGGGTCGAGATCGTCGGGAAGAAAGCGGAGCACGGCTCCGGCAAACTCCCGAAACTGCCCAGTCGTCATTGAGGCGGTACTCATTGGCGTTTCCTCTTTTTGAGTTTTAATTTCGCTACCCCATTGCAGCCCCGAAAAGACTGAAATCTCCTCGGGGCTGCAATGGTAGCGCCCCAGTAGTAGAGCAAAGCTCACTACGGGGCAAGCAAGTAGCTATGTAAAAGTGCTTTTTAAACTGCTGTAATGTTAGCATACTATACTTTCTTTGTCAAGCGCGTCAGTGGGGTGGCACATTCCGTACGCCGACCATTTCTCATCTATCGGAATTTTTGGTAAAATAGGTTCGCGCAAAGGATATAATTTCACCACCAGTATCAAACTTTCAGGAATTTTGCCGACCAATTCAGCCACCGCTGAATTTCGTATTCGCTTTGCGAAATGCGCCGCCATAAATTTTGCTTGACTAAATTCATTTTATTTGTTAGTATAGCAATAAAGGTAATAATCATATTTACTACAATACTACCAAAACTTTACTAATATGACAACTCCCTGCACCCGCCAGTAACATATTGGACTTTTGTAGTGACAAATTGTGTTTCTTTGCTAGACAATTAATATAATATCGTAATGGTGGT
>PFQF01000027.1 GCA_002793435.1 Candidatus Berkelbacteria bacterium CG_4_10_14_0_2_um_filter_35_9_33_12 | reverse complement strand
AACAAAACAAAAGATGATCGACGAGATATTAGCTAAATAGCATCCCAAATTTGACATTACGCCTCAAATTTTATTTTCCGTAATCTTTTATATTTTATATTTGATTTTTTATCTTATTCTGTTACATCAACTCCCATACTTCTGGCAGTACCAGCTAAAATCTTAACCGCTTGATCGACATCATAAGCATTTAAATCTTCCAGCTTTTCTTTGGCTAATTCTTCAAGTTGCTTTCTACTCACCTTGCCAATTTTTTTCTTTGGTGTTTCCCCTGAACCCTTTTCAACTCCAACCGCTTTCTTAATTAAATAGGTAGCTGTGGGACTTTTAATGATAAAATTAAAACTCCTGTCTTCATAAACAGTCATCACTACTGGCAGAATCACGCCTTGTTGGTCTTGTGTTTTTTTATTAAAAGCTTGAGTAAATTCAACAATATTGAGTCCATGTTGACCCAAAACTTGACCTATTGGAGGCGCTGGCGTGGCTTGACCGCCTGGCACTTGAAGTTTCAAAATTGTTTTTATTTTTTTTGCCATTTTTAATTTTTAATTAAACCTTTTTTACCTGTAAAAAGTCCAAAGTAGCGGGAGTTTCTCGACCAAACATCGAGATTAACACTTTGACTCGACCTCGACTTTCATCAATTTCAATTACTTTCGCTTCAAAGTTTTTAAGTGGTCCGTCGGTAACTTTGACTAAATCATCAACTCGCAGATCAACCTCAAATTGTGGTTCTTCCGCTGAAACCCGCTTCATAACTTTTTTCAATTCTTCATCGCTCATTGGCGTTGGACGAATCCCCATACCAATAAATCCCGTCACATTTGGAGTGTTTCTGACCACAAACCAACTTTCGTCGTCAACAATCATATCTATCATTACATAACCAGGAAAAATTCTCCGCTCAACCACTTTTCGTTTACCATTTTTAATCTCAATTTGTTTTTCCTTAGGAACAATAATATCAAATATTTTATTGTCTAAATTCAATGACTCTACCCGTTGTTTTAATGAATCTCTAACCTGTTCTTCGAAACCAGAATATGTATGAATCACATACCAATGTCTTTCTCCTAACTGCTTACCAGACGATTTGCTAAGAGAAAAACTGGTTCTAATTTCTTTTTCTTCGGGTTGTACAACAGTTTTGTCCAATTTATTTTTATTTTTATCCATTTTTTACCCCTTCAAAACTAAATCTTTAATTAGTTGAGAGACAGTGCCATCAAACAAACCAATCAGAACTATTGAAACAATAATAACACCCAAAACAACTGTTGAATCAGTGATAATCTGTTTTTGGGTCGGAAATGAAATTTTTTTCACTTCTGAAATTACACTTCGAAAATATCCTACAATTGGTTCAAATATTTTTTTCATTTTAAACAATTTTGCTAATTTTTATCTTTGTCAATGTTTGACGATGACCTTTATTTTTTCTTCGTCCAGTTTTGTTTTTGTATTTAAAGACAATTACTTTATCAGTTTTTTTTGTTTCAATAATTTCAGCACTGACTTTATGTCCATTTAAAATATCGTTAAAATTAAGAATTTTTTGATCTTTAAGTAGTTCGACTTTAAGTTCCATCCCTTCTTTAACTAAATACTGTTTGCCACCCGTTTTAATGACAGCGATCTTGTCTGGTTCGATGTTACTCACCACAGGTGGTTCAACCTTCTTTTCTTTGATTGCTTCTTTTTTTGCCATACAAAAATTCTTGATTAAACAGTTTAACCTATTTACCTAATAATGATAGCTTATTTTCTTCATTGAGTCAACATTTAACTAGTTCTCGTACTATTTGAATAAATTGATTGGACAACTCCGACCATTGCAAACATAACTAACATTGAACTTCCTCCGTACGATGTGAAGGGAAGGGAGATGCCCGTGATTGGTAAAAGCCCAACATTACCACCGATATTGATTGTCGCTTGATACAAAAATATAACAAAAACTGAGAGAGAGAAAAATCTGCCAAATGAATCTCGAGCATAATATGAAATTCGAATAATTCGAAAAAGCATAATTGAAAAAATAATAATATAGAGCAAATCTCCTATAAAACCAAAACTCTCCGCTATACCAGCAAAAACAAAATCAGCATGAGCGACTGGCAAAAAATTGAGTTGCGATTGCGACCCCTTCCCCAAACCCTTGCCAATTACACCACCCGAGCCAATAGCAATTTTTGACTGCTCTAAATTGTAATTATCACTTTGTAGAAACGACGTCAATCTCTCTTTCTGATAATCTTTTAAATTTATAAATACCAAGCTAGACAATAAAATACCAATTAAAAATATTGAGAATAAAATTTTATAATTTGGTTTCAAAAATATAATTGCCATTATTACAATAATAAAAAAAACTGAAAAAGTTCCCAAATCTGGTTGAGCTAAAACTAAAACCGCCGGCACAAAACCATAACCAATTATCTTGAACAGTTTTTCATAATTAAATTCCCTTCCTTTTTGAGCAATTAAAGCAATGGTTGCAATTAAAAAAAACTTACTAAATTCTGAGGGTTGAAATTGCCAAATTCCAAGATCGATCCATCTTTTAGCTCCAAAAGTTTCTTTTCCAAAAATTAAGACCATAGTTAAACTAAATAAAAAAATAAAATAAAGATAGATTGAACCGCTACTCCAACTTTGGTAATTAATTATCGATAAAATAATCATAACAATTAATCCAACCATTAAATTAGTTACATGAACAATAAAAAGAGTTGGGTTGTCTTTTGATAATGAATATATTACCATTGTTCCAATCAATGAAATTGCGAGCACTGAAGAAAAAAGCAACCAATCTAGATTAGGTTTTTGAGATATTTTTTTTAACATTTCTTAATTTGAACCAGAGTTCCTTGATAGTTTTCTTCTTTGTCCGGTTGATCAATTTTTGATTCCACTATTTTTGAGATTGTCTCTCCTTCTATATCAACTACAAATTGACCAAATATTTCTTGACTATTTTCAATATAAACTCTAATTTGATCGTCGTAATTGTAGCCAGCTTTTTTCCTCATTTCTTGGATTATACGGACAATCTCTCGTGACTGACCTTCTTTTTTTAATTCATCAGTAATCGTACCATCAATTTCTATCAATTCAACATTTTTATCTAGCTCAACCTTTTTAACATTCAGTTCGTCAGCCATAATTTTTTCTAAATCGCTATTTAATTTATTCCCTGAATATTTTGCTGTCAACAAAGGCTGCTTAATTTTTATCTTATTTTCTAATCTCCAAGCTAATCCAACGCTCACTAAATTTCTGACTCTTTCCATTTCATCAATTAAATTATTATTAATTTTTTCTTCATTATATTCAGGATAGTTTTCTAAATGAACTGATTCTTGAGCAGTCAAATTACAAAAAATTTCTTCCGCAATAAATGGCATTATTGGTGCAATAATTTTTGCAAGTGCAACCAATGTATCGTACAAAGTTGAGATAGCACAATTTAAATCATTTTGATCGTTATTTTTCCAAAATCTTTTTCGGCTTCTTCGGATATACCAATTTGAAAGATCGTCAATAAATTCAGGAATTAAACGACAAGCTTTGTTTAATCGATACTTGTCTAAATCGAATGTAATTTTCTTGATTAATAAATTTAGTTTTGAAATAATCCATTTATCTAAAATATTTTCTGACTGAAATTTAGACAACCGATTAACATCAATTCTATTTAAATAGCTATAAAGTAAGAAAAATCCATAGCTATTTTTTAGCATCCGATAAAAATGTCGGAAATTATCCGCCAATTCTCCTTCAGAAAAATTAATATTTTCTGCAGTTACAACCGATGAACTTAATAAGTAATATCTCAAAACATCAGCACTATATTTATCAATCATTACCATTGGATCTGGGTAATTATTTAATCGCTTAGACATCTTTTTACCATTTTCGGCTAAAACTATTCCGTTAACAATTACATTTTTAAAGGCATACTTATTTTCAATCGCACTAGCAATAATATGTAAGTAATAAAACCAAGTTCGGGTTTGGTCAATTCCTTCGGCGATAAAATCGGCAGGAAATCTATCATTAAATTCTTGTCTATTTTCAAAAGGATAGTGAAGTTGCGCAAATGGCATTGACCCGGACTCGAACCAACAATCTAAAACATCTTCAACTCGCTTCATCTTTTCCTGACATTCGGGACACGGAAATTCAATTTTGTCCATAAATTCTTTATGCAAGTCAATTATTTTTGATTGTGAAATTTTTTCCAAATCAGCAATACTGCCAAAAACTTTTTGATGTAAATTCTTGCATTGCCAGACTGGAATTGTCGATGCCCAAAATCGTTGTCTCGAAATAGACCAATCTCGTGCCCCTTCTAACCACTTGCCAAACCGTCCAGCTTTAATATGTTTTGGAATCCATTGAATTTCAGATTGATTTTTTAGCGCTTTTTCTTTTATTTTTTCAACCGAAACAAAAAACGAATTGGTTGCATAATTTAAAAGCGGTGTTTCGCAACGCCAACAGTGAGGGTAACTATGAGTATATTTTTCTTTTTTGAAAAGCAGATTTTTTTCAGCCAAATATTTGATTATTTCAATATCAGTCTTGTGAAAATCTTCTGGATCCTTAACATTTAGATTGCCAAACACTGGAATGTTTTTATCAATTATCCCATCCATTCCGATGTGTTGGAAAAGGGGTAATTTTTTTGCTTTCGAGAGCATTAAATCTTCCTCCCCAAAAGCCGGAGCAATATGAACAATTCCTGTTCCTTCGTCAGTCGTCACAAAGTCAGCCTCTACAACTTGGTAGGCATTTTCAATATTTTTGATATTCTTTTTATCTAGATAATATTCAATTAATGGTAAATATCTTTTACCAATAATTTTATTGCTTTTAAATGATTTTACCAATTGGTATTTTTCTTCTATTTCCGATAATCTATCTTTGGCTAAAATATAATTCTCGTTGTCAATTTTTATTTCAACATATTGGATTTCTTTTCCAACTGCAAGTGCACTGTTACCTAAAAGCGTCCATGGAGTTGTTGTCCAAGCTAAAAAATAGCTATTTTGTTCATTCAAAATCTTGAATTTAGCAATTACAGAAATATCTTGAGTTTCTCGATAGCCTTCTGCCACTTCGCTTTGGGCTAAAGTTGTTTCGCAACGTGGGCAAATATAGAGACTACGATAATTCTCGTAAATTAAATTTTTATCCCAAAGTTGTTTAAAAACCCACCAAACAGATTCCATATAATTTAGATCCATTGTCTTGTAACTATTTTTCATATCTACCCAGCGACCAAGTCGTTCAATCACTTTTTCCCATGCATCAACATATTTTAAAACTTGTTTTTTTGCCGTTGCATTAAACTTTTCAACTGTTAACAAGTAGATTTCTTTTTTCTTTTTTATTGCGAGTTTTTTTTCGACAATATTTTCAATTGGCAGTCCGTGACAATCCCAACCCCATTTTCGATCAACCCGAAAACCTTTCATTGTCTTGTAGCGGGGGATTACATCTTTGATAGCACTCGCCACAATATGACCATAATGAGGAGTACCGGTCGCAAACGGCGGTCCATCATAAAAACTAAATAATGGGGCTGATTTTCTTTGCTCGACTGATTTTTCAAAAATTTTATTTTTTTTCCAATAATCGACAATCTTTTTTTCCAATTCAGCTGGTGGAGTGTTAAGGTCAAATGGTTTGAATTTCATAAATAAATCATATTATATATGGAACAACATGTCAAAACTAACCGTTGCATACCCACGATGTGTGCAACGGTTAGTTTTTTTAAAATATTATCTTTAAATTTTGTCTAAGTATTGGATTGCTTTGAGCACGGCAATGGTTGCTTGACCAGTTGCGATGGCAATTTGTTTAAACGGAATATCAGTAACATCCCCAGCTGAAAAAAAGCCTTTGAGAGATGTCTCGCCTAATTTGTTTGTAATAATTTCTCCAAAATTATTTCTCTCAACTTCTTTTGGAGCTAAGCTTGAGTTGGGAACAACTCCAATGTGAACAAATACGCCTTGTACGAATAATTTTTTTGTTATTATTGTTTTTTTATCAACATATTCCAAACCTGCCAGTACTTTATCGCCCAAAAATCCCTTTGTATCAGCCTGATAGATTATTGTTACTTTTGGATCTTGATTGATTTTTTCAATGTAAATCGTTTCGCCTTTTAGTTTTTTGTGAATGGTTAATAAATAAATTTTTTCAGCAATATCAGAAAGCATAAGTGCTGATTCTAACGCCGAATTACCACCACCAATTATAGCTACGACTTTGTTTCTAAAAAGCGGTCCATCGCAAGTAGAACAATACGACACACCTTTATTTCGAAACTCTTTTTCATTTTCAGCATTTAATAATTTTGGGTGAACTCCAGTCCCTAATAGTATAGTCCTAGAAGTATATCCACCTTGATTAGTTTTTATATAAAATATATCTTCTCTTTTTTTAATGCTCTCAACCTTTACTCCCTCTCTTAAATCCACATGATTAAATTTTAATTGGTCTTTGAATGTTTGAGATAATTTCAGCCCATTGGTCTGAATAAAACCCGGATAATTATCAATCTCACCCGAATTTACCACTTCCCCACCCCAAGAATCAGTCAAAACGCAAAAATTAATTTTTCTTCGAGAGGCGTAAATCCCGCTTGCAGTTGCCACTGCCGACCCACCAATAATGATTAAATCAAAATTATTTTTTTTCATAGTTTGAGTCTACCAATTTAGTAAAATTAATTTTTATAGCCCAGACATCATAATAAATACACCTACAACCCACTTGTTGTTGTGGTAATTTTTCTGGTAGTAGTTCTGGTAGTAGTTGTTGTAATTCGGGGGGTAGTAGATATACCAAAATTGAGTGATGATGTTGTTGGAACACTGAAAATTGTGGTTCTGATTGAAGTCGTGGTTAAGCTTCTCGGTCGTGTAGTCGGTAAATCTTCTTCGACCAATGGCGTTGTAGATGAAATTGGAGTATTGGTCTGACTAAAAATTCCAATATCATATATATACATATAACCAAGCCCTAAAATTGCCAATAAAATTACAATCAATATAATCCATAATGACAGATTTGATTTTTTGGGCGGTACTGGAGGGGACGTTTGAGCATTATTCACAGAAGGTGGAGTTAGGTTAGTTCCATTAGGAAATGGTTGATTGGGTACCGGATTAGGTGGCAAATCATTATATACCGCCGAGCCATCAATCGGCATATCTTGAATCGTGTTAGATTGGTTTACTGGTGTTGGACCAATTGGTTGAACCCCAACCCCATCTAAATTTTGACCTGTTTGATTTTGAACATTATTATCCATATTCCCCCTCGCTTTCTTGATTAATTATTTCTTGCTTTTATTTATTTTACCACCGATTCATTTTCTTTAACATCTCTATTTAAATCAATCTTTAACGGTGCCCCGCCGTATTGACTAGCAATTTTCATTATTTTCTGCTGAATTGCTAATGGATGATGAACCTGTTCCAAAAGCATGTTTTTTTTGCTATAACCACCAGTTTGAATTATCACATTACCAAAATTAAATATTGTTTGCCAAAAACCATTAATTTCGTGAGCGACATTTTGAACTTTATCTAGATTTGCTTCAATCGTAATACGACGAAAAAAACTATTTTGTTCAACCGCTATTAAACGCTTGTCAGTAATTACATAAACTGAATTTCGCCATATGATATATCGCCTTAACATCAAATAACCATTGATTAACAATAATAAAATAAATACATAAGAAAATATTCCCCCTAAACCACTTTGTAAATAAAATATTATCACCAAAATTAAAATCGAAGCAATTAAAATTGCTGATTCTTTAGTAAAGGTCAAAGGATGCTGGTGGATCAACAATAAGACTATTTCATCCTCCTCTTGCCCCTCAAATGTAAAATCCTCAACTTTATTTTCGTCCATATTGTTTTGCTTTTAACGACAAAATTATGCCCGTTACTATCATAACAAAAAATAACCAAATTAGCGACAATAGTTTTAATTCAGACCGTCCCAGAGTCATCAAGGCAATGGTCCCAAAAAACGCTGAGATTAAATACATAATTAAGACCGTTTTTTTTTGCGAATAACCAAGATCTAATAAACGATGATGAAAGTGCATTCGATCTGCTTCAAATATCGATTTTTTTGACAAAATCCGCCTAATTATTACCCACATTGCATCTAAAATTGGAAAACCTAAAACGAGAGAAGCGGTAGCAATTTTTGCGCCCGATACAATCGCTCCAATGGCTAGCATAAACCCAATAAATTGCGAACCAGAATCGCCAAGAAAAATTGAAGCTGGATTAAAATTGTAACGCAAAAAACCTAGTAAACTACCAGCTAAAATAATCATTATGATTGCTGATGATGGTTGATCGACATATTTTGAAATCGATAAAATGAAAATTATGATCGAAGCAATAATTCCAATTCCCGACGCTTGACCGTCAACACCATCCCACCAATTCATAACATTGATCATTAAAACCACCCATAACGGAACTAATAAATAAGACCAATCATCGATCGTCAAAAAACCACCAAACGGGTTATGTACCCACCAAATTTTTATGCCCAGACAAACTACAATAAAACCGACTATAAAATGCCAAAACAATTTTGTGGTTGACTTAACCCCACGAATATCATCTATAATTCCGAGTATTAACATTATTAATGATCCAATTAAAATTGCCCACAAGTTAGAATCTATCAGCAAAAATTTATTGCCGGAAAAATTTAATAGATCTTGGTTAAAAATTGAAACTAAAATAATTACTAACCAAAAAGCTAAAAAGACTGCTACCCCACCTAAACGGGCAATTTTACCTCGATGAATTTTCCGTTTATTTGGTTTATCAATAATACCATTTGCAAGTGCAAAAGATCTGATCTTTGGCACTAATAAAAGCGAAATTACTAAAGAAATTATAAAATAAATACCGTATATCATTATATATTATTTTAAAATTTGGTTATTGAAAATTGAATAATCTCCCCTAATCGTTCCGGCTAGCGCATCTACTCCAAAAGTTGGTCCAGCCAAATTTCTAACGACTTTGATTGCTTCCAATCCCCCTAGAACCATTAAGATAACCGGTGTTTTTTGAATAAAACGAGTAATTATTTCTCCTAAAATTCCTCGACTAATTGTGTCGGGTTTGAAAAAAACTAGCGTTTGTTGATGCAATTTTTTCATAAATATATTATTTTTTATACTATATTCTTCGGACCAATAATGGTTATTTTTGGTTGATGGACAAACAATTTTCCAGCCTCTTTTTCGACATCACTTTTTTTAATTTTAGTATAAATATCTATTTTTTCTTCTGGAGTAATAATTTTTCCATGATAAATTATTTGTTCTAAAAACATAAAAGCAAGTGAGCTTGCATCTTCAGTTTGCAAAGCTAAATTACTAATTATTTTTTGTTTAGCACGCTGAAATTCTTTATCTGAAATTTTGACTGCTTTCGGCATTAATTTTTTAATTAATTTGATAGTTGAACCGGCTTTATTTGGGTCCAGTCCAACCGAAACTAAAAATGCGCCCGTATCAGAATAATTATCAATTTCGGCTCCGACTCGATAAGCTAGTCCCCTTTTTTCCCGCACTTCCGAAAATAATCGTGAGGACATCATCCCTCCCATCAAAACTTGTAAAATTGATAATTCATATCTTTTTTCATAATTAACTTTATAGCCTGGGTAAGAAATAATAATATTGGTTTGATCGGTTTTTTTGTAATAATAATAAATATTTTTTTTATAATCAGATTGAATAAATTTTACTGCTTTTAAAATCGGTTTGTCCATAATTTTTGCAAAATATTGGCTAATCAATTTAACAATTTTTTCTTTCTCATCAATTTTCCCAGCTAACATAAAAATTAAATTTGACGGCGTATAATATTTTTTTATATAGTTTCTTAAATCTTGAGTCGTAATTGTTTTAACTGATTTTACGGTCCCAATAATATTTCTTCCCAATGGACAATTCCCATACTGATTTTTTTTATAAAGATCATAAATATATCGAGCTGGCTGATCAAGATACATTTTCATTTCCTGAACAATAACCTCTTTTTCTTTTTTCAATTCTCTTTCGTTGAGAGTGTTTTCTAACAACATTTGGCACAAAATTTCAACCGCTGGAATGGTATTTAAGTAAGAAGTTTTTATATAATAGGCAGTTGTTTCTTCGTTTGTAAAAGCATTATGCTCAGCACTTATTTCATCTAAATATTTGGTTAAATCTAAATAATGAGGATATTTTTTTGTTCCTTTAAAAAACATATGTTCAAGTAAATGAGAAATACCCGCTTGTTTATCATTTTCATAGCGAGAGCCAACTTTAGCTAACATAATCACCGTAATGGCTTGAGTGTCTTTTTTATCGAAAAAATAAATTGGTAAATTGTTAGGTAATTTTACTTGTGATATTGTCATTTTTTTATTTTTTTTTATATAACCAACGGACTATAATATAAATTATTGCAAGTGCAATGAATATATCAATAATATGGAAATAATCTTTAATTCTTTCCCATTTGTCACTCATTTTAACGCCAATGATAGTTGTCAGATAACACCACGGCAGACCACCCAAAAAAGTATAAACGCTAAATTCACCGAGTGGCATTTTTGCAAAACCAGCTGGAAATGAAATATAGGTTCTAACGATCGGCAACATTCTTGAAAAGAATACCATTGCCTTGCCATATTTTTCAAACCAATTATGAGCTAAATCAAGATCATGTTTTTTGAGAAATATATATTTACCATAATTTTCAACTAGCGGTCTTCCTCCCCAATAACCAATTCCATAGGCAATTAAACTACCTGTTAAATTAGCCAATGCACCCACAAAAACCACTGACCAAAATGCTAATTCTCCTCGATTGACTAAAAATCCACTGAATGGCATTACCACCTCAGATGGGATTGGGATACCCATTGATTCAAGAAGCATTAAAATAAATTCTGCTATATAGCCAAATTTTGAAATTAATTCAATTACTAAATTTGAAATCGTTTCAATTATATTCATACAAGATAATTATTTTTTAATATATAAATTATCACTATAATGCCGGCTAAAATAAATCGATACCAAATAAAAAGAGTAAAATCAGCGGTTTTCAGATAACCAAGAATCCACTTAATAGCGACCATAGCAGTCACAAACGAAACTGTTAACCCAACGATTGAATTAGCATCAAAAATTCCAAATCTTTGATTGGCAATGTATGACATAACTGCCCCAAAAATTATTGGTGCTGACAACATAAATGAAAACTTGGTCGCCTCTTCTCTCTCTAATCCAAGTAAACGACCAGCGCTAATTGTGGCACCACTTCGGGAAACGCCAGGAATAATGGCTAGAGCTTGACCAAAGCCAATAATTAATGCTTGTTGCCAATGGAGATTAAGGCGAGTTTTCGTATGCTTAGAATAAGTATCAGTTAAATAGAGAATAATACCAAAAATAACCAGCATTAAAGCAATCAATATTGGTTGACGCAAATATGTTGAAGCATAATCATTAAAAATAAATCCCAAAACTGCGGCTGGAACTGAACCGATCGCTATATAAAAAATTTGTTTGTCTTTGATATCTTTAACACGACGATTTTTTATTATCCTCAAAAAACCATAAATTACTCCCCACCATTCTTGCCAAAAGCAGACTAAAATAGCTAATAAAGTCCCAAGGTGAAGCATAATATCAAAGGACAAGCCGGGGTCGGAATAATTAAAAAAATATGGAAATAAAATAAGATGCGCTGTTGACGAAATAGGTAAAAATTCAGCAATACCTTGAATTATGCCTAAAAGTATTATCATTCTATAAATCTAAATATCATTTTATATACCCAAATGATATGTGAGTATAAATATTTTTCAAATAAATCATCAATACTTTTAACGATAAAAGCACTGATTAATCCTACCAGCCAGCCAGCTAAAATATCACTTAAATAATGAACGCCAACTAAAAAACGACTCAACGAAATTAAAATTGTAACCGCCAGAAAAATAATAAACAGTTTTTTTTCTTTGAACAGCAAAAATGAAAATGTAATACCAGATAAAAAAGTGGCGTGGTCACTGGGGAACGAATAGTCCGGGCGATGAAATAAAAATTCTTTTTTACCCAGCAAACTTTCAGAAAATGGTCGAGGTCGATAAAAGAAATAACTAATAAAACGATTGATAATCATCCAGCCAAATAGTCCTGAAAAAGTTGCCCGCAATAAATTTTGATAATTTTTTTTGTAAAACCACAAAAGCAACAAAAGTAATGGGATTAAAAAGATTAACCATTTAGCCAGTAAAACTAGAAAATCACTCTGTCCTAAATTGACTGAAAAATAATTATAAAAATATTCAGCCAAAAAATGGTCGATCGATAATAAAAAATTAACCATAAAGATATGATATCACACTTTTATTTGATATAATAAAAGCAAGATGGAATTAGAAATAAGTATTCGTGATTTCTTAGAAAATTGCGAGATTGAAAAAGGTTTAAGCAAAAAAACAATCGATAACTATCTTCATTATTTGAACCGTTTTATGGATTTCGCCAAAGAACGCAATTACAATACAATTTCTCAAATAGATAAAAATTTAATTAAAGATTATCGTCTCTATTTGAATAATCCAATCAATAAAAAAGAACTGAAAAAAATTACTCAGAATTATCACCTGATTGCTTTAAGAAGTTATTTAAAATATTTACAAAAAAACGATTTAACTTCATATTCAGCTGAAAATATTACTTTAGTAAAAACTAGTCCAAAAGAGATTGAACATTTAACGATGGAAGAGATTGAAACCATTTTTTCAAAAATTGATATTGACAGCCGAACCGGGCTAAGAGATAGA
Organism: Candidatus Berkelbacteria bacterium CG_4_10_14_0_2_um_filter_35_9_33_12; assembly: GCA_002793435.1. Taxonomy (GTDB): domain Bacteria; phylum Patescibacteriota; class UBA1384; order GWA2-35-9; family GWA2-35-9; genus GWA2-35-9. The sequence continues at coordinate 25,405 of PFQF01000027.1, read as the reverse complement.
ACATTACTAGAATTATTATTTTCAACTGGCTTGAGAATTAGTGAAGTAATTGGTTTAGATAAAAATGATGTGGCTAACGATGAAATTTCAGTTCAAGGAAAAGGAGGAAAAATACGAGTAGTATTTGTTTCCGATCGTGCACGAGAATGGTTAGATAAATATTTAAGTTCTAGAACTGATACAGAACCAGCACTTTTTATTAATTATTCCAAACGCTCTCCGTTTACTCGTATAACCCCCCGATCAGTCCAAAGAAATTTGCAAAAATACTCAAGTTTAGCCGGAATATCAAAACATATAACACCACATGTATTACGTCACAGTTTTGCAACCGATTTATTAATGGCAGGAGCCGATCTAAGAAGTGTTCAAGAGTTGTTAGGACATAGCTCAATAGTTACTACTCAAAAATATACTCATATAACTAATCAGCATTTGAAAGATGTTTTTCATGCATTTCATGGTAAAATCAAAAAATAAAAAATAGTAAATTAAGTAAGGAGAAATTATGGAAATTGAAAATATTGACGAGTTGAAAAATCTAATAAGGGAGATTGTTAAAGATGAATTAGGAAAAACTAATTCCGTTTCTGAAAAACCAGTAGAAAGCTCAAAGCCAGATAATTTACATGAGGTTAATAAGATTAGAGAAAAAATTAGTCAAATACCAACTCAAGATGATATACCTCGTGCTATTCCTTCCACTCCTCTCTCGCCCGGGGAACATTCTGCACAGCCTACTCAAACAGATTTAAATTCAAATAATCCGACCACACAAACTCAACCGGTCCAACCCAATATTGACGACATGGAGATTTAACCCGTACTACTACCCCGGGGGTGGTAGTACGGTTCTCTAGAATTTCTATATAAAATAGATTATAATTACTCTATTGTGAATCTTAAAGTTGGAATTATTGGACTGCCTAACGTCGGTAAATCGACTTTATTTAATGCGCTCGTGCAGAAAGCACAAGCAGAGTCAGCCAATTATCTTTTTTGTACAATTGAACCAAACACCGGTATTGTTCAAGTGCCGGATAATAAATTATATGATTTACTCGATGTTATTCTAAAGTCGAAATCCTATAATTTAAATTCACCACCACAAGTGGTTCCTGCCACAGTTGAATTTGTTGATATTGCCGGATTAGTAAAAAACGCTCACAAGGGTGAAGGTTTGGGGAACCAATTTTTAGGTCATATTCGCTCAGTTAATGTGATTGTTTTGGTTCTTCGAGTTTTCGAATCCAGCAATATTACTTTAGTTGAAAATGACATTGATCCTAAGAGAGACATGGAAACGATTTTGACTGAATTAGAATTAGCTGATTTACAATTAGAAGAAAAAGGTAAAACCAAAAATAAAAAAATCACTGAAGTCGCTTTGTCAATCAAAGACTATTTATCGAAAAAACCACTAATTGTTGTGGCTAATTGTGACGAAAACCAACTTAATAATAGTCCATCTGATTTCGGTTTACCTAAGGATACACTACTCATCAACGCTCAACTCGAAACAGATTTAATTGGTGTTGATGAAAATGAAAAAAAAGATTTATTAAATAGTGTTGGAATTAAAGAAAGTGGACTAAATCAATTAATTAATATTGCATATCAAAAACTTGGATTAATGACATTTTATACAGCAGGACCAAAAGAAATTCGAGCTTGGACAACTAAAGTCGGATCAAGTGCGCCTCAAGCAGCGGGGGTAATTCACACCGATTTTGAAAAGAATTTTATTCGAGCAGAAATTATTTCATTTAATGATTATATTAAATATAATGGTGAATCGGGTTCAAAAAAAGCCGGCAAAATGCGTCTTGAAGGAAAAGACTACATCATCAAAGAAGATGACATTTGCTACTTTCGAGTCAGTAGTTAGATCTAACTTGGATTTACCACGACCGGACTAATCAAAAGTTTAGCGCCAGTTTGATTAGTTTTTATCCAAAAACCTTGATGAATAAGTAAAATTGATGTGTTGGGAACTAATTCTTGATAGTTGTTGGTTGTCGAATCAAACGCCCAAGACTTAGCCACAATGCCAGAGTTTAGAGCATCTGATATTTTTGTCATTTGACCGTTTGAAAGTTTAATAAATATATGAGAATCGTCAAATGGTATATCCTTGATATATGGATTACCTACCATTGTCCAAGGATATGGATTTGAGTTAAGGGGAATTTCAATTGCATCAGCTTGAATTGTGTTTAGAGATTGAATTTTAGAGACATTATCAGTGGCTTTAGCGGTTCTGTTAGTTTGAGAATAGACCCAAACGGCATTACCAAAAGGTAGGATTGAATTTTCTGAAAGGATGTCTTGATAGTTGTTGAGTGCAGATATATATTTATAGGCAACTCTGAAGTTTAAAGGAATGGAAGTAAAGATACCAGAGTATGGAGAGAGAGTTGGCAGTGCTTCTCTGGTTGGAATATAACCGAAAGATAACATATTCCAACCAGCTTTGAAATCTATGGTAGTAGATAATGTAAAGTTAGTGTTAGCTGGTAGATAATAGTATGATTTGTGATTACCAACATTGGGAGCAGTCAGAACGGTTGGAGCTTGAGTGGTGGTAGCTGGCACAATTGTGGTAGTAGTTACAGGACGAGTTGTGGTAGTAGTTACAGGTTTAGTTGTGGTAGTAGTGATAATAGGTCGAGTCGTGGTAGTAGTAACCGATCTGGTAGTTATAGTTGTAACAGGATGAGTAGGTGGTATTGATGGAGTTGAGGGCGGTAAAATTGCAGTTGTTGTGACAGTAGATAAACCTGCTACATAATTCTTAAATGCTAAGAAAGCTGGTTTATTAGTATTATTAACATCTTTTAATCCTAGTGTCGCAAAAATTACATCTCCACCCTCCTTAATATTATCCCTATAATGAAAATAAATTGCTCTTTTAATTCCAGCATCATATAGAGCCTTAAACCTTAAGGGTATTTCGTCTGCCTGTTCTTGATAAAAAGTATTGTCTGCTTGAGATATATTGTCCAACTGCGGACCAGCGGTTTCGGTTGTCCATAACTCTTTACCATTACAATTGCTTGCGCTTAAAGCATTGTTTACCCATTTAACTCTATTTTTGATTGAATCAACGGTATGGTAGAGATGAACATCCACCGCATCAAAATAGCCACAATTTTCTTTGGTAAATCTACGAAAATTTGGATCTATCGCTTCTTTCCAGGCTCTCGTTATCAAAGCTGATGTATTACTAAAATCAGGATTAAGCTGGTCGTCAAAAGTAATCTTGCCACCAAAAGCCAAGCTCGGAGAGAGTATTATTTTCCCTGGATCCTCTTCTCTCACAATCTCGCTAGCAGTTTTTGTTAACTCGATTAAACTATCTATTTGTCCCAATTTTGCTTCTGCCCAAAAATGACTAGCTCCAGAGAATGGTTCGTTTTCAAACTGCCACGCAGCTACTACACTCTTATATTTCTGAACAATCTCCCTAATAAATGCTTTGTACTCCTTTATGTCTTTCGGCGGACAGCTAAGCTCTCTTTTGGGCGCCCACGAGGGACAATTAGTTTTAAGACTATGAACAGATCTAACGGTCAATATTACTTTCATTTTCATTCCTTTAGTTTGCTCAAAATATTGATCAAATAATACTTTATTGGTTTCATAATCTTCCCATTTCAATGGATGTCTTGTCCATTCAACTCCCAACTCATCAGCTTGTTTTTTATTCATTAACCCATACACACCTATCTGGTCTTGAGTGAAGTAATTTTGGTTGACTGTATCCGCTTTTAGAATAAATTGATTAACAATAGCCAATAAACCAGCTAGTGCTATTATTAAAACAAACAGAGATATTAAAATCTGCTTTTTTTGTTTTTCAGTTTTAAAAAGAGTTATCCCCAACTTTAATAAATAATTTTAATCTATAATAGTACTATATCATTAAAACACACTAAGTCAAATTAATGTCATTTGATATGAAACTGACCAAGAAAGCAAAACAAAAAATCTGGTTAATTGTTGCCTTCGTCATTGTGTTGGCGATTTTTATCTATTTTAACCAGCATCTTTATACTGGTAGCGCCGATATATTGTATAATATGTTTAGATAATATATTTTTAATCAATTGGAAGGAGGTGGTTTTTGTGAAAAATTTAAATACAGTTGCGTATTGGTTGATTATTGTTGGTGCATTAAACTGGGGATTGATTGGAATTTTTAAGTGGGATTTAGTCGCTAATTTACTCGGTGGTGGTGATATGTTAGCTGTAATTCCTCGTATCGTTTATACCTTAGTTGGATTGGCAGCTTTAGTTTCAATATTTAACACTTCTGAAAAGTAAAAGCCCCTTGCACACGAGAGATTTTTATAGTATATTATTCTAGTATGAAAAAGAAATACGAAATTGTTATGGTTGCAATTAATGAAGAAGAGAGTAAAAATTTAGCTACTCTAATTGAAAAAAAAGCTAAAATTATTGACCAAATATTTGTCGGTCAAAGAGTTTTTGCGTATCCCATAAAGAAAAATGAATCTGGATTTTATACTAACTTGTTAATTTCAACTGAGATAGATAATTATAATTTGATAAAAAAAGAACTTGACGATACAGATGTTTGTTTAAGATACCTGACCTTTTCAAGTAAAAGAAGTAACTTGAAAAAAGATAAGGATAGGGAGAGAACCCAAAGACCAGTGCCGATTAAAAAAATAAGTAAAAAAATTGAAAAAACTGACAAAATAGAAGAAGAACCTAAAAAAGAAATCAAAAAAGTTAAAAAAGCAACTAAGATACCTAAACCTAAAAAAGTTAATAAAAATACAAAAAAGGTAAAAATCAGCGAATTAGACGAAAAATTAAAAAAATTACTTGAGGAATAAAGAGGAATAAACATGATTTCATTAAATAGAGCGACAATTATTGGTAACTTAACTAAAGATCCGGAAGTTCGTTATACTTCAAACGGTCAACCAGTCGCAAATTTTTCAGTTGCCACCAATCGAAAATACAAAAACGCACAAGGTGATCTACAGGAAGATACCGAATTTCATGATGTGGTGGTTTGGAATAAATTAGCCGAAATAATTTCACAATTTGTCAAAAAGGGACAAAAAATTTATATTGAGGGACGACTCAAAACAAGAAGTTGGGATGCACCTGATGGAAGCAAAAGATATAAAACTGAAATTATTACCGAAAATTTTGTTCCGTTAACGCCTAAAGGAGAGCCCAGCAGTTTTAGTTACTCAGCCGACAAAACTCAAGGTACCTCTCCTACTCATGCGACTACTCCCGATGTAATTACTGATAAAATTAACGAGAAAGATAATAACGAAGAAATAAATCTGGACGATATTCCATTTTAAGTTTGAATAAATTATGAAAATACAAAAAAAATGTTATTTTTGTCGCCATAATATTGAAAATATTGATATTTTTGATAGTTTGTTTTTAAAAAAATTCACTACTAACTGGGCAAAAATAAAAGCCAAAAAATATTCTGGCGTCTGTTCTAAGCATCAGAAAGAACTAGCAAAAACAATCAAAAGAGCTCGTTTTTTAGCTCTAATGCCGTTTATCTCAAGATAATTTTATGTTAAGCATTGCACAACTTAAAGTTGGGACTAAGTTTGAATATAAAGATGAACCTTGGATAGTTTTAGAATCAAATCATCTAAAGCTTGGACGAGGAGGTGGAATTCAACAACTAAAAATTAAAAATCTTTTAAACGGAAAAATCGTCAACCAAAACATCAAAGGCAACGAAAAATTTGAAGAAGCAGATATTCAAACTAAAAATATTCAATTTTTGTACTCGAGTAATGATGAATCGTTTTTTATGGATAATTCTGATTTTGAACAATTTGCGATTCAAACTGATCTAATTGAAAATAAAATAAAATTTATTAAACCCGAACAAAATATTACCGGTGTTTTTTATGAAGGCAAATTGATTTCAATCAATTTGCCGGATAAAGTTACCTTAAAAGTTATAAGTGCTGAACCTGGTCTTAAGGGCGATCGCCAATCAGCCGGCACTAAACCGGTAACAATTGAAACCGGTACGGTGATACAAGTCCCGCTGTTTATTAAAAAAGACGATCTAATTGTCATCAACACTCAAAACGGCGCCTATTCAGAAAGAAAAAAATAATTTTGTGCTAATTGAAGAATTGTTATATAATTTCAAGTGATAGTAAAAAGGAGGAAAGTGTTGAATTTAATTCTTGCGAGTTCGATAGAGAATTTAAAAATTGCTAGTCTTGAAGATGGCATAAAAATCGCAGATGTCGATAAAGTTTTAATTGACCCGGAAAATGGCAAATTTATTGGTCTAACAATAATAAAATTTTTAAGCAAAAAAAATAAAATTATTTCTAGCCGAGATATTTTGAGTATTGACAAAGAAGGGGTGGTAACTAATAGCCAAAAAGATATCGTTGATATTGATGAAATTGCCGGTACTAAAGAAACTCTAAAAAACCCTCTTTTAGGCTGTAAAGTTAGAATAAATAAAAATTATATTGGCAAAGTAATCGATGTTTCGCTGTCTCTTGAAACTATGTCAGCCGTAAATATTTATGTTCGGAGTGTGTTTAAAGAACGGATTGTCCCAATTAGCCGAATTGATAAGTACGACAAAAAAAGTCATACTCTAATCTTGAAAGGTGATAATTTTGCTGAAGCAAGTGTAGTTTGAGTTTAATAATCAAATCCACCATTTTCTGGCATTTTTCCAACTGATCTTTCGGCTTTTTCTTCAGGCAATTCAACAACTGCTACTTCAGTGGTTAGTAACATACTCGCCACCGAGGCAGAATTTAAAATCGCTGCTTTAGTCACCTTTAACGGATCAATGATACCATTTTTTATCATATCGACGAATTTATCTAGCTTGGCATCATAACCAATTCCTTTTTCTTCAAAACGAATTTTTTCAATTATCACTCCCCCATCCTTGCCGGCATTTTTGGCTATCTGTCTTAATGGTTGATCAAGCGAATTTTTCACAATTTCAATGCCAATTTTTTCATCGTTGGAATTAGTGTTGATTTTTTCAAGTGATTTAATTGTATCGATCAAAGCGACCCCGCCTCCACACACGATTCCTTCTTCAACAGCAGCTTTGGTGGCTGAAACTGCATCTTCAACCCGGTGCTGTTTTTCTTTTTGTTCTACTTCAGTCGCAGCTCCAACTTTTATAACACCGACACCTCCGGATAGTTTGGCTAATCTTTCCTGCAATTTTTCTTTGTCATAATCACTTTTTTCGATCAAAATTTGGTTTTTAATTTGATTAATTCTTGCAGTAATATCAACTTTTTTACCCGAACCATCAATAATAGTTGAGTTATCTTTACCGGCAATAAATTTTCTCGCCTGTCCGAGCATAGTGAGATCAACTTTTTTCATATCAATTCCCAAATCGTCGCTAATTACTTGTCCGCCGGTTAGAATTGCAATATCTTGAAGTATTTCTTTGCGTCGATCACCAAAACCGGGCACCTTAACCGCTAAAACATTTAAAACTCCTCTCAATTTATTTAAAAGTAATGTCGTCAAAGCTTCACCGTCAATATCTTCAGCAACAATCACCATATCTTTTTTACCTTTATTGGTCACTTTTTCTAAAACTGGTAAAACTTCATTTAAGGCTGAGATTTTTTTATCGGTAATTAGAATATACGGGTTTTCAATAATCGCTTCCTGTCGATTTGTATCGGTCATCATATAAGGAGAAATAAACCCTTGATCAAATTGCATTCCACGCACTACTTCTTTTTCTAGACCAAAAGTTTGCCCTTCTTCAACTGTAATCACGCCATTTTTGCCGACTTCTTCCATTACTTCAGCGATTAATCTACCGATTTCTTCATCGTTAGCAGATATTGATGCCACTTGAGCTATTTCTTCTTTGGAACTGATTTTTTTAGAATTATTTTCAAGTGTTTCAATCACAGATTTGACCGCTTTATTGATACCTCGTTTTATCTCGACTGGGTTAGCACCAGCCGCAATATTTTTTAAACCTTGATTGATAAACGCTTGAGCTAAGAGTGTGGCAGTGGTAGTTCCATCACCAGCAATATCATTGGTTTTTTCAGCCACTTCTTTAATCATCTGAGCACCGAGATTTTCGAATTTATCTTTGAGATCAATTTCTTTTGCAATAGTAACTCCATCATTTGTAATTACCGGCGAACCAAAGCCTTTGTCTAATACTACATTTCTACCTTTTGGTCCGAGCGTTACTTTAACAGTATTGGCTAAAGTATTTACCCCTTTTTGTAATTTTTCTCTCGCTTGTTGATCAAATAGTATTTGTTTTGCCATTTTTATCTCCTATTCTATTTAATGATTGCTAAAATATCAGATTCAGAAATTATTTTTAATTCCTCGTTATCAATATGTATTTCATCTCCGCTATATTTTGAATAAAGCACTCGTTCGCCTTTTTTTATTTCAAGTGGTCTCAATTTTCCATCAACTATTTTTCCAATACCGACTGCCAAAATTTCTCCTTCTTGTGATTTTTCTTGTGCATTATCTGGTAGCACAATGCCTGATTTTGTTACTTCATCTTGCTTGATCGGTTTGACTAATACTCGATCGCCCAATGGGTGAATATTCATCCTTCCTCCATATATATTATTAGTTTATACTACAATAACAAATTGTAAAGTAACCTTTACAATTTGTCAAGCCCAACTAATATAAACGTATGTCTTGTTAACTACGATAATATTAATAACAATATAATAAAAATAAAATGTACATATTATTTATTAGAACAAAATATTTTTATAATTGTTTGTAAAATAAATAAATCAAATAATTAGATTTTACATAGATTTTACACCCAATATTAGTTGTAATAAATGTTCCGTACGGAACATTTATTACAACTTTATCTTTGATAAAATCAACTAATTTTACCAAATTTGACATTATGCCAAAAATTACCAAATTATTATAGTGCCTAACAAATAATATCCAGTATTATTATAGCACCAAACATAGAACACCTAGCGTAACACAGTACCTAACAAATAATATCCAGTATCATTATAGCGCCAAACATCCAGTTTATCTTGGAACCTGTCTGCTGATAAGCAAGGTTTATCAGCATTGATCAATATGTCTCTATTTATTTGATAAGCTTGTTTTTTCATCGAGAACTTGATTGACAAGTTTGTCAGAAATTTTGTTTTGAGTTCGTGGAATATAATTAAAATTAATCGGAATATTAAATAGTTTAATCTTTTCTTGAATATTTTGATTTAATAGTTTTAAATGTTCCTGCTTAATCCTATATTTCCCAATAATTTGATTGACAATCAACATTGAATCAAGATTAAAATTAATCCGATCCGGCTTTATTTGGTCAATATTTTCTTGCAACCAATCGAGCGCTTTAATAACGGCTCTATATTCGGCAACATTATTAGTTGTCTCCCCAATTTTTTCTTTAATTTCAGCTAGTTTATTTTTCCCATCTGAAACTACTATCCCGATTCCGGCTGGACCGGGGTTGCCCCTAGCTCCACCATCAGTGTTAATTGTAATTATTTTCATAAAATATAATTTAGTCTATATCACCAATTGAGTAAAGAGTAAAGTCAAAGATATTAAGCAAGGTGCCACTTTTTCTATCAATCGTCGCTTGCAATTGGCGGTTTAAATTTTTGTAAGTCCCAGTCGCCTTGATTGTTAAACTGCCAGTATCAATATCGTATTTTTTGTTTAATCCAATAATGCTATTCTTAAGTTTTTCTAGAGTACTTATGTCTATGTTTGAACAGTTATCGTCTGTTGATTTGATATAAAGATTATTAACTTCTGGTCCAATAAAATTTATTCTTATTGAAACTGGATCATTATTGATTATTGCGTACTGGGCGGGATTAGATACTGGGTATATATTAGTACGATTAAGTACCCCACCTCCTCCGTTTTCGGTTATTTGAATAATTGGATCATTTGTATCAAATCGTGCAATACATAATTCATCTCCGGTTGCATAATCCACCCCCAATAGCACATCAACAAAATCGTCTTTTTTAATTTTTTCAATATAAAAATAATCGCCATAATATGTAGCAATGTGATTTGCGGTTAAATCCCCCCCGTTTATCGCTGAATTAACTGGTCCAGTCGTTGAATAATTACGATCATTTTTTACTTCAAGCAACGCTTCCTCCATAGTGCTTTCAGCTCCGTAATAACTTTCACCCGAACCAACAAATAGACGGTGTAATTTCATATCATTCATCGTCAAACTACTCACCCCGAAAGAAACAACTGAAACAACACCAATTAAAAGAACTGCAATAATCAATGATGAACCTTTTTTATGGTTAAATTTTTTAATCACTATAATCTTTTTTGAAATTGCGTAATGTCATAATTGTATTAATCTCATAGTCCGGCACAGTTTTATCAATACTCGAAGCAAAAATCGCATTAACTCGAATAAATGGATAATTTATTATAGTTTTTTCATTATTTACACTACCATCTATTCCGTTACTGACAGGATTGCCAGAAAATACAAACTCTTTAATCTCAACTCCATTCATATCAATATCTTGAGTCGTTTCACTATTTTTTTTAACTGTAATTCCCGTGATCTTCCCGCTGGTCTTATTGACTTGATAAATTTTGGTTATTTCATTATTTGGTAAGTTCGGGTCGGGCATAATAATTGTTAGTCTATTTTTAGATGAATCTGTTTCAAAATATGCGTATTTTGCCTGTCGTATTTCACTCAACATTTGATCAAGAAAAACTGAAATTTTTTCTTGGATTAAGCTTGAACCACTAATTTTTCTATTCACATTTGACGAAGAAGTAAAAGTTGTCGCAGACATAACCACTACCATCGAAAATATTGTCATAGCAACTAGAACTTCGACTAAAGTAAAACCGTTTCTTTTTTTATTCCTAAAAACCTTGTTCATAATTAGTTAATATAATGGCTGATTTTCTTTCTTTACTATCACCCCATGTGATTGTAACTGTAATTTTTATTTTGTCAGTCGATATTTTTTTAAGATTAATTTTTCTTGTGTAGTCAATTCCTCGCACATCATTGATTTTTTCCTCCGTCGAAACACCAAAACTTGGTATTAATGGATCAGCAAAATTTAATTTTACATCCCCGATCGTCAATCCATTATCCCAACTAGTGTCAGAATTTTCATCAATATAATTTGTACCTCTAATTTGCCGTGCTGATTCAAAAACTTCATAGATTAAATAATTTGCCATTAAATCTTCGCTTGTTTGGCGAGACGATTTTAGAACTACACTTGAAACTAAAGCTAATGCTCCAACCACAACAATTAAAATCCCGGATGCAATTATCGTTTCAATTAGCCCAAAGGCTGATTTTTTTTTATTAATAATGAACATTAATTTATAGTTATTAATCCTGATTGATTGACGGTTATTGTTTTTGTTTGACTAAGGTTTTTTTCTGTTAATTCAACAACAACCTCACTGCTTATTTCTCCATTTCTTCCAACTTCAAAATATATTTCGGGAGGACTACTAGTAGTTGCCAATGTATAATCACCATCAATAATTAATGGTGATTCAATTGTAATAACATCACCAGTGTCACTTGATTTTTTTATCTTTTGAAAAGTATTGTTGGTTGTGTTGATCGTGACTCCAAACATATCAAAGCCAATATGTTCCGTAGGTGGAGATAATGAATACGATCGAGCAAATTGGATTTCGTTTTTTATCAATTTACTATAATAATCAAGTCCGGTTTTGCGTTGGTAACTTCGATAAGATGGAATTGTCAAACCGGTTAATAAAACAAGAATTGAAATAGTTACTAATAGCTCTATCAAAGAAAAGCCCATTTTTAATGGTGTTTTTTTCATCTACATATATTTTATCATTGATTTAATAAATTATAAACCGTTACATACATCGAAGAAATGTAACAGTTTATATGGAGAAAATGTAAATTATTAATGATGAGAGGGCTAAAAACGGACCGAAGGCAACTCGGTCTTTTAGTTTAGAGATTTTAAATAACAGTACGATTGCGCCATAAATTCCACCCAAAATAAAAGCTAAAAAAATAAAATATAATGACCATTCTGAACCAATCCAAAAACCAAGAGCTAGCACTAACTCGACATCACCAAAGCCCATTGCTTTTTCTTTAGATAGATAATAAAAAAGGAAAATTATTCCTCCTGATACCAAAGCACCATAAAGATTTAATATAGTAATATTATTAAGTACAAATAAAGAAATTAATATTACTACAAATAATAACGCTAGTGCGATTTCAGAAATTTCTTGAGTTAAAAAGTCATAATAAGAAATATAAAATAGTATTGAAAAGATTAAACACAAACCAATTGCTTCAATCAAATTATTAAAAAATAAATAAAAGAATAAAAATATCAGCCCAAAAATAAGCTCAAGCAAAAAATAGCGAATTGGAATAATATTTTTACACTTCCGACATTTTCCGAGTTGAATTAAATAACTTAATAATGGCACCAATTCATACCAAACAAGACGCTTTTTACATTTATTACACCGAGAAAAAAGCGTCTTGTTTTTGCTATCTACATTTCTTTCGACTGTTGTATAAAGATAAGATGAGATAACCGCTCCGAACACAAAACCAAACAATTCGATCACAAATTCTAATTATAATATTGATTTAAATTACTGACCAATTACTACTAGAATTGCATGTTTTGGTGATACCGGATCCATCAGTATACGTTCCCTTCACACTAGTTATTGCCGCAGCTCTGGTAGCAGGAGTTGCTGGTGTTGTTGTGATTCCAGTAGGAAGAGTAGTAATTCCCAAAGCTTTCAGTAATGAACCACTTGTTCCCGACGCTCCATTTGTCAAAGTGTTTAAACCTGTTGATGAAGATACGGCATCAATTGCAATCGTTTTACAAATATTTTCTAAGCTTGCAATTACTTTTGCATTAGTCGCTTTATTTCTTGAATTACCCACTGCAACCACCACAATTCCCGCCAAAATACCAATAATAGCAATAACCACTAACAATTCAATTAATGTAAATCCCTTGTTTTTTTTGTTAAACATATTTCCTCCATATTTTTTCTTATCATCTCTTCGACCAGAGAGATGTAGTAATTGGTAATTTATCCTAGACTCCTTGTGAAATTGAGTAGATTGGCAGAATAATCGAAAATATCAGAAAAGCGACTCCTATACCAATTATAACAATTATTATTGGTTCAAACAATGTGGATATATTTTTAATATTATTTTCGACATCTTGTTCAAAATAATCAGCCAATGATAACAAAATTTGATCGACTCGACCGGTTTGTTCCCCAACTGCCATCATCTGCGAAATAAAGATCGGAAAATTTTTATCTTCTTTAATCGGTTGACTCATCGGGATACCTTTTTCTAATTCCTGAATTACATTTTTTAATGATTTTTCAATCACTAAATTATTGATAGTTTCTGAAACAATATCAACTGCTTCAATGATCGGAATGCCATTTTTTAACAACGATCCCAATGTCCGAGAAAATCTTGCCATATAGATTTTAGTAGCTAATTTGGTTGGTTCTTTAGTTAATAATAGATCCCGATTCCATCTTCCATTGTCGGTTTTTAAATAATAGTATACAACAACACCGGCTACAACTATTATCAAAATTAATAAATACCAATAATGAATCATAAAATCGGAAAGCGCCATAACTAGTTTGGTTGACCAAGGAAGGGTCACATTGGCTTCTTTAAAAACCCCAGTTAAAGACGGAATTATTTTGACCGTAGCGTAAATACCTACTCCCAACATTACCACAATCACAAAAATTGGATACGAAAGCGACCCTTTAATTTTAGAGATAAAATTATTATTACGGTTTATTTGGCGAGCCAATTCAACTAACGCTTCATCCAGTTTTCCCGATGCTTCTCCAGCCATAACCATATTAGAAAATATTCTGTCAAAAATTTCTGGATGTTTTTTAATTGATTCAGAAAAAGTTTTGCCAGTTTCAATATCCTTATGAATATCTTCTAAAACTTTTTTAAATTTTTCTTTTTTAGTTTGTTGACTAATTACATCAATCGCTTGGACTAATGGTAGCCCAGACTGAATCATTGTTCCAACTTGTTCAGCAAAAAAAGCTTTATCTTTTATCGTAACTCTATCAAACCATGATATATTAATATTTAAATTCATAATCAACTAATAAATCAGTTCTTTTAAGGTTTTTGGATTTCTTGCCCACGATAGCGCTGTATCAATTTTAACTTCTCCTTTTGATACCAATGAAGCTAAAACTCGATCAATCGACATCATGCCTTCGTCAGCCGAAGTAGCAATAATATTTTCAATTTGATTAGTTTTGCCTTCTTTAATCAACGATTTTATAGCTGGATTATTCATCATTACTTCAGCAATTAAAACTCTACCTTTATTAGCTTTAGGGATTAAACGTTGTGAAATAATCCCCAACAAGCTATTCGCTACCGTTTGCCACATTGCGTCTTGTTTATTTGGTTCAAAATTATCAATTATTTTATCAATTGCTTGGCTAATTGACATTGCATTGCTCGAAATAATTACTAGATGCCCAATTTCAGCTAACTCTATAGCCATTTCTAGCGCATCATTATCTCTCAATTCGCTAAGCATAATCACATCTGGATCTTCTTTGGTAATATTTTTTAACCCTTCACAATAAGAAATTACATCTCGCCCAATTTCTCGTTGAGAAATAATTGACTTTTTGTATGGAAATAAATATTCAATTGGATTTTCGAGTGTAATTATATGACGATTAAAATTAGAATTAATATGATTGATAATTGAAGCCAAAGTGGTTGAAACTCCGTGTCCGGTTGGACCGGAAATAATTAATAAACCCTGGTTACTACTAGCTAATTTTTCAATAATTGGAGGGAGACCTAATTCGCTAAAACTTTTAATTTCTTGAGAAATAATTCTCAAATTAATCGCAACTGTTTGTTTTTGATAATAAGCATAACCACGAATTCGAAAATTTTTATACGACAAAGAGAAATCAACTTCTTTTTTTGATTCTAAATCTCTAATTTTATTTTCTCCGACCAAATTTTTTAAAATTAATTCGTTGGTTGAATTATCAAGCGGATTTAATCCTGAAATCGCATAAATTCGTCCATCAATCCTAAGCAACGGCGGAGCCCCAACTAATAAAAGAACATCTGAAGCATTTTGCTCAATGGCACTATCTAAAATCCTGATTGAAATATTGGTTGATTGCATAATTATTTATCCATAGCTACTTTTAAAACCTCTTCGTACGAAGTTAAACCCTTCAATACTTTTATTATACCATCTTGTAGAAGTGTAATCATACCTTCGTTTCTAGCAATAGTTTCAATTTCGGTCGCCGGTTTATTAGTAATTATCGCTTGCTCAATTTTATCACTCATAACTAATATTTCATACAAGCCAACTCTGCCGAAAAATCCATCATGACATTTATCACAACCTTCCCCTTTATCATAGAATTTAGTAGTTTTTAAATCAACTTTTACTTTATCTTTGATCATCTCATTAATCTTTTCTAACTCGGCGTCAGGCATTACCTTTTCAACTCGGCAATCTTGGCACAATTTTCTGATTAATCTCTGAGCAACAATGGCATTGACAGCTGAAGTAATTAAATACGGCTCAACCCCCATATTAACTAATCTTGGCAAAGCACCCGAAGATGAATTGGTGTGTAAAGTTGATAGTACCAAATGACCAGTCAAAGCCGATTGAGTCGCTAAACTGGCAGTTTCGCTATCCCGAATTTCACCCACCATAATTATGTTTGGATCCTGCCTCAAAATACTTCTCAATCCTTCCGCAAAAGAAAAACCAATTTTAGGTTTGACTTGAACTTGATTAATTCCCTCAATTTGATATTCAACCGGGTCTTCCAGAGTGATAACATTTATTTTTGGAGTTAATATTTTATTTAAAACTGCATATAAAGTGGTTGTTTTCCCCGACCCTGTTGGACCAGTCGCAAGAACCATCCCCCACGGTTTATTAATTTCATTTGTTAATCTCTTTTGATCAATATTATTTAAACCGAGATTATCAAGCTGATAATTTTGTGCATCTTTGTCTAGAACACGCATAACTATTTTTTCACCATGAATTGTCGGTAGAGATGAAACACGAATATCAATTTCGTGCCCATTGGCAATTCCATCATAGCGACCATCTTGAGGAATTCTTTGTTCGTCAATTTTTAAGCCGGATAATATTTTTATCCTAGATGAAATTAGCGGGTGCAAAGAAATAGGTAATTTTAAGTATTCACGCAACTCACCTTCGACTCTAAATCTAATCCTTAACAAATCTTTTTGTGGCTCAATGTGAATATCAGAGGCTTTAATAATGATACTAAAACTAATTAACGATGCGACTATTTTAGGAATTTGACCGGACTTCATATTTTCCGAAAGTTCTTCAACCGTTGTTACTGGTTTGCCTAAAAATTTATCCAAGTTAGTTTCTTCTAAGCCCTTATCTTCTTCATTGATTGTCGTTTTCCCAGCAAGTACATCTGGACTAGTAGACGGAATCGTTTTAATTTCGTCCAAACTGATATTAACTGGACCTATATCGTTCTTTTTTGAGATTGGTTTTATTGGGTATTTTACTTCATCCCCTCGAATTTGCGTGTTAGTTTTTCCTATTATTTCTTTTTCCTCAACTGTTGGTTGTATTTTAGGATGATAATTTCTAACTAAACGATCAAAATCAGTTTGAGTAATCTTATATTGTTCAATAAAAATATTATTTTTATTTTCAATAAATTTTAATGTTTTTTGCGTATTTTCATCGTTTGGGTCAATCAATCCAACTCGAAGTGAAGAATCTGATACTTTTTCAATCACTACTACTTGATACTTTCGAACAATTTCTTCAGGAAATATTGATATTGTTTCAAAATCAATCTCTCTATTGGATAAATCCATTGTCGGTAGATTAGAAGTAATGATTTGATTTTGATTATCTTTTTTTTGGCTACTTAGAACGACTGCATCAATTTTTTGTTGATAATTTTTTATCAAGTTAGCAACATCATTGATTGTACTGGCAACAATTGAAAATCTGTAAATCCCTTTATCAATATTTTTTAGCCATCCAGCGACTCCAATATCAGAACTTTGCAATAAATAAGGTCTTGCCACCGCTACTTTTATTTCATTACCAGCTTTTTCAAAGGCAACCAAACCATATTTTATTGAAAGATCAACTGGAATAATCGATAAAATACCTAAATCAACTTCCCTTCCTTCAAGTTTCGCAAACGGAATATTTAATATTTCGGCTGAAATTTTAGATATTTGCTCATAGTTAGTAATTTTTTTGTTAACAATGAGCTCGACGATCTTAGAAATATCTCCAAATTTTTGTTCTAAAAAAGAAGCTTCAGCTTTGTTAATTACTTGATGCTTAAAAAGATAATCTAAAAACGAATTGGTATTTAAAATCATAAAACTAACTATTCTACTTTGGTAAAAGGACTTTCTCCACTGTGATCATCCTGATTTAACACGACTGGTAATTGACCATTAACTTCCCTTTCTCTCAGACCCTCCAAAACATTTTTTGAAAATATTTTATCATCAACTTGCACAATACCAGTATCGCTGCCAAAAGCTTCAATTACTTTAGGTTTATAACTAATGAATAGATAAAGATAAAAACCAAGTGAGATAAGAATTAATATTAATCCAAAAGTTAAATTATTTTTATTCTGCATTGTGTAATTCCTCGTTATTTGTTGTTACTTTATTACTATTTGATGTCTCGACAGATGAAGATTTTTTCTCAGTATTTTTTTGAGCAGTCGCAAAATAGACAACAATTTCAGATTGTAATGAACGCCCAGAAGTCTCGATTTTATTTGTTTCAGCTGAAATGGTAGCATCACTAGTACTAGTTGAGGTTGATACTTCTGCCTCTTTTTTAATCACTTTAAAACTTTCTGTCACAGTTGGGCGAATATTTTTTGTCAGTCCAAGCATAAAATTCTTGAGATTTGGATATTCTGCTTCGACGACAATAACTGTTTTTATTAAATTATCAACTGCTTCATTCTCGGGCTTGATAGAAATTACATCAACTTCGGTTTTTTGAGCTAAGGATTCAACCGTAATAAAAATTTCCGGAATTTGCGTTTCTTTAGGTATTGCAATGTCAAGTTTATTTTGATCGTTAAGCGTCGATGTCAACTGATTTTTTAATAATTCTAAGGTCGTATTATTTTTAGTCAACGCTTCAACTTTTGCGCCTAAAATTGCACCTTGATTACTTGCCTCTTTAAACTTGCCAAATTGAGGTAGAATTAAAAAATACCAGATTGCTACCGAGGCAATAAACATTAAAAAACTGATTATCGAAGATAAATTACTCTTTTTTGCTTGGCTCATTTTGACTTTTTTTAACCTCTTCTTTAATATATTTCATCGTTAAAGAAAAAGATTTTATTTTTTCATCACTACTCGACTGGATTAAATTAATATCGGTAAATTTTTTTGAAGATTTTAAACTCGATATTAGTTTAGCTAAAACTTCATAATTGATTGTTTTACCACTTAAAACTACAGTCTTATCTTTATCGATTGTAATGCTAGTATAACCACTCCCTGAAACTAAAGTTTGCTCAATTTCTTCCCAAAAATCGCTATAATCTTCACTTTTTGCCAAAATTGATTCTAAAAGCTTAATTCGGGATCCAATATTTTCAACCTGATCTTTAATCTGAACTAATTGAGGATTTTTTAGTTTTTCCTCGAGTTGAGCGATTTCTAACTTTGATAGTTCTAGACCACTATGCAATCGGGTGGTGGTAAATAAAATTACTAAAAACTGAACAATCGTTATCAACAACAAAATTTCCATTGCAACCTGAAAAAGACCGATTTTTTCTTCTATTAACGGCACCTCAAGAGATTTAACAAATCCCTTTTGCTCGTTATTATTATTTTCGTCAATCAAACCTTTCCCCTCCTAAAACATTATTTACTATCATAGTATAACATATCATATGTATAACATAAAAACTAAAATCAAGCCACAATTTATTCTTATGGCGCTTTCTCTGAAATTAATGGACTCAATATCTCTGAAAATCCTTCCGGAACATAGGTTTGTAATTGCGATGACCAATCAATATTACCCGTTTTATCTCCCAATGAAATACTTTCAGCTACGATGGCGCCGGTAAAATTAATATCATCACCCCCGATAAATGTTACATTACCTTTATTTTTTTTACAATTACCATCAACATCACAAATATCATCTAATGTATCCGTATCATAAGCAAAAATCGCAATATTCTTATTAATTCCCTCAATGTTAATATTTGTATCTTTAGCAATAATACCAACGGATTGTAATGCATTTAAATTGTCAATGGTTATTGAATCATCAGCATTTTTAACAATAAAAGTATTTTTTTTACTATAATTTCCAGCAATAGTTTTGCCAGCTTCAACCCTCCAAATTCCTGTTTGAGTGGATGAACCAGATAATGCTGGACTTCCTTTGGCTGATTCTTTAAAAAGTCGATTGATTCGCTTTTTAATCATATCAACATCAATTAAACCATTATACTTAAGAAATTGAATATTACCTTTTCCTGGATCGCTTAACGAACTATCTTCACCAACAATCAACAAACTCGGAATTTCATCCTTAAAGGTTATTTTTCTGTCATCGATGTTGTGAGCTCGGACATTCCCGCCAACCGAAACTCCGCACTGAACATCTTCGGGCAGGGTTTCGATAGTCGACGGCGAGTCCGTGCTGTTATTACTCGCATACGTTCCCAAGTACGGAATTAAAGTTGCCTCATTTTTTATAGATCTTTCATTAACTGGTTTATTACAAATATCACTGGGAACAATATATTCGATATTGACTTCTCCTTTAAAAATATTTGTACTTTCATCAAAATCAAATATCAGCGGTTGTGTGGAAGAATCCCATTCTCCGCTTTCTCCTGTAGCAGACACAAGATTGGTTGGCGTGTCAATAATGTGAATACCTTTCGCCAAATTGGTGCTTCCGTATTGAAATATCTTAACCGTATCACTTGTCGAACCACTGGCATTTGAGGCAGTAATTTTAAAGTAAATATCATCCTCTAAAGGAAACGAAGCAATTGATGTACTAGCAGTGACATCTTGAGGAGTTGTTTCAGCCGATTCGCCAACCTTGGTTACTAGCTTCAAATCATTTGCCCCGTCTTGTGTCCAAGTCAAATTAATTTCAGTTCCGCTTGGCAGACTAGTTACATCCACATCCTCCCCGTTAACCCATAATGAAACTGATGGCTCGTCAGGTAAATTAGTTTCATCAAAACCGTCCGAGCAAGAAGCATCATTATTACCAGTCGTGCCATCAATTTCAAGATTAGCAATCCCGTTTTCACTTTTATTACTGGTGACCGAAGAGTAATTACCGCCACCAGCTACTACAGAATTTAATTGAGTTTGAAGATCATTCTTAACCCCAACTCCGACATTGTTATCGCCAACTTCAATTACTTTAGTCGCCTTTAATGAGACTAAGCCACCGCCGCCAGCGCCCGATCGAAGCGCATAATTAGAATGACCCGAATAATCCTTTCTGCCTGAATCACCACCCCGTGCATCAAACATCGATAATGGCTTCAGATTATTATCTGTCGGACAAATATAGATATTCCCAGCGTCCAAATTAATACTCCCGCCAGCGCCAGCGCCACCGGCGCCTATTTTATTTGTTGTACCTCCCATCAATTTGTATTCTCCGTCATCGCCCTTACTGCTAATTAAACCCTTAGTGAAAATGGTCCCATTTTGATTTGTTTTAAGACTTATTATTCCTCCACCAAATCGTCCTTCATTAATTGAATGATCTCCTGAATAGTTTCCGCCTCCAGCGCCACCACCACCACCTTGAGTTAGTTTTTTACCTAAAGCCAACCATGTTTGCAATTGATCGTTAGCACTAGTTCCATTTCCAGATTGACCATTGATAGCCTTATTAACACCGATCGCTCCCTTTCCACCAACACCGGCGGCGCCACCGCCTAAATTCCAAGACCCCCCCAAATTAGATGTAAAAGCTCCTCCCCCTCCACCAATATTTCCCCCACCACCGCCAACCCCGAGATCTCCACCGCCGGCGCCACCGCCGGCGCCACCCTGATCCCAATCTCCACCGTTACCAGCGATTCCACATAGCGCAGGGTATGGGGAAGAAGCAATCGAACTACCGCCAGGTTTACTTCCTCGACCTCCTGTTGCCTGACACTGCGTCATTCTTCCTCCACTATAACCCTTAACTTTGAGACTGCATGATCGACAAATTTTGATAAAATTGTTAGCATTGACAGTTAAATTTCCAGTGCCTGAAATTTTAGCACCACTAAGCAAAGTCAAAGACTGGATATCAAAAGTTAAATTCCCTGAAAAAATAAAGTCGCCACCTAAACCATACCTGCCATCTAATATTAAACTTTTTCCCCTGGCACTTTCAGTCAGGTAAGTTATGTCATGGCTAGACCCATCAATATTGGCATAAATTGTTGTCAATTCTTGAGCTTTGGCTAGTTTTATTCGATTGGTTTTTATGCGTGCAATTTTTTGACCGGCATTTTTGTATGTTT
This sequence comes from Candidatus Berkelbacteria bacterium CG_4_10_14_0_2_um_filter_35_9_33_12, assembly GCA_002793435.1. Lineage (GTDB taxonomy): Bacteria > Patescibacteriota > UBA1384 > GWA2-35-9 > GWA2-35-9 > GWA2-35-9. The sequence continues at coordinate 3,724 of PFQF01000027.1, read as the reverse complement.
GGGCTATTTTTTGAATAATACTATCGGGAATATTTTTAATTTTTTCGAACAGAGTAGCCTCTCCCCCACCACCGCTCCCCGAACCTTTTGTAAAAGTACCTTCATACTCAATTTTATAAGTTAAAATATCACCCTTTTTTATATTGTCTGTGTTTGGACCACCACTTCTAGTTTTCTTTGTCTTAGTTGGATCAAAAACAAATGTTCCAGTCGGACAATCGTAGATAACTGAAACATTATTCGAATTGTTTATAATTTCACTGCCAAATTGAGGCGTAATTGTTTTGTTCAATGTAACTGTAGTTTCGCCATTACAATTGTCTGAATTGCCCATCGGAATCCAAATAACTTTTCCATCTTTAGCATTAGAGTCAATGCTCCAAGTAATTTTATTCTGGACTATATCAACCGCTCCACCGTCAAGATCTGTGCTAGAGATACTATTCAGATCAAAATTGTTATTAGAAAATAATAATTCAAGAGAATTGGTTGTAATAAATGGACTTAGAGTAGTGCTAGGTAGAGCATGATCGAACGCCACTTCAGACCGTGGATAATTAAGAGTAAATTTAACTCTTTCCTGCTCCATTGCTGTTGTTTTATTTACTGTCAAAGTCGGGTTAGTTTGACTTGGCAAATCTTTACTAAATGTAATTGTATTACTTCTGGCTCGCTCAATATGATCGGCTTTGGTTGCAACAATATAATAAACCTGCCAACTGCCATAAAATATATTGCGCCATTGTTCTTCTGTATAAGAAAAATTATCTAATTGAATCTTATTTTTTCCTAAAAGTACAACTTTTCTACCAATATTAATTGAGGTAAGTGTGTGGGGACCAGCGGTTGTGTATAAGTTAACTTCCAAATCGTCTGGTAACGCTTGCGGATCGAATTTAAATTGCGGTTTAAGTTCTCGGTCGAATGGAGCTGAATTGAGTAAAGTTAAATTTGGCGTCTGTTTTTCAAGATAAAGCACATTTGACCAAACATAATTATTTTTCTGTCCGGAATAGACCCTGCCGGCAACCCGCATATACCACAACCCATTATCCAATTCCGACCAAAGAGTTGTGGCTCGTCCGTTATATTTGGCGTTGAAATCAATTGTTGTGCCAGAAACAACAATCTCTTTTTCTCCAGTTGTATTTTTCAACGGTTCAGAAACATTATTTGAACTAAAACTGCTATCGCCTTTTTTTAATTGAACGATATAATCGGACGCATTGGTTACGCTATTCCATTTGTATGTATTGTTTGCCGGTGCAGTTTGGAAAAACATTGAACCGTTTGGCACTGTGCTGGAAAAAACGGGAGCCGTAAGTTGCGCTTTGGTAAAAGAACCTTCATCGCTCATATAAATCACTGGATCGTTAGTTCGTTTAACTTTAATTTTGTAATTTCCGTTCGGTACTGCATCCCAAGCACTGGTTGTCCATGGAAGATAAGTTTGACCGTTGACTGTTGTTGAGAGAATAAAACTTTGGGTCGTCGATCCATCTTTATAAAAATAGATTTGATAAGTTTGGTCAGTCCGACTGTCTGTCCACATAAATTCGGTATCGGCTGGTTTTGAATAATAGATTTTACTTATTGGACTGACTAAATCCGGGTTTTCGATCGGCACTCGAATTGTATATGGATTGCTCTGTATTACTACCTGACCGTTCCATTTAGCGTACATAGTTACTGTCCAATCCAGCCCAGCTTCAAGGCTTCGCCACATATCAGTTGGAGGAGTATATTTTCCGTTGGCGATATCGTCGCTTGATAAAATGTGCGTATAAGTTGTTGCGCCTTTAACCCACTTGACTTCAATTGGCGTAATTTCGGGAGGCATTTGCCCTAATATTGAAGTCGGCGAAGATTGAGAATACCAATTAAATAACGGTTTGTGGTTGTAACTTAAATCAGTTTCGCAACTTCCCGATTTTTCGTTATTTAATAATGTAGGAAGATCAATGTATTTTTTACACTCTAATAATAATTCTTTTTTAATTAATGTCTGTTGTCCGCTTCCATTATTTCGGGTCAATGTATTCCGTTTAGCAATTACTTGGATATTATAATTTCTGTCAATGACAAATTTATCTTTCCAATCGCCTAGCGGGATCGTCCAACGACGAGCTAGAAATCCAGCGCTGTCAATGTCTTGGCTTAGGACAACACTACTATTTGTCGTATCGGTAAATTTAATTGTATAGCTAGTGGCAAAATCAGAACTTGTCCAAATTATTTCTGGAGGCATAGCTTTGACTGTGCCAGAAGCCGGACTTGTAATGCCAAAACTCCCTAAGGAAGTCAATTTTACAAAATTACGAGGAGTACTCCAAGCTTTGGGATAGTTAACCATTTTCTCATTCGTTGTTAAATTAACCCAATGACCGTCATTAGCAACTGTAAATTTTGAGCTATTCGCTCGAACTCGCCACGAGTAAGCTGTGTCGCTTAAGCTCCCCCAATCGGTATCTGACCAACTAAAACTTGTCGAACTAACTGATCTATCATCGATCGGATTAATGCTATTGTTACTTGTTTGATATATATCAATAATATATCCCTCGCTTGAAACATTTGACCAGTTAAAAATTCCATTGGCTGGTTTAGCGTTAAATTCGGTACCATCGTTTGGTCCATTAATTGTTGGCGCCTGTGGTGGAGCTACAATATTAAGTGTTAGCAGACCACTTTCTTGCCAATTGCCTGAATTACAATCAGACCTCTTGTAACGCATTTTTACTATTCCTCCCGAATAAGCGTTCCAAGAATAACTGCCAGTTGCAGTCACATCTGACCAGCTTGTTCCATTATTGATAGTGTGTTGAATTTGAGATGGATTATTGGTAATATTCCATTCAATCGTTACTGGCTCTCCGGGAGTAATCTCTTTTGTTGTCGAAGCATAATTTTTAAATCTGAAGTAGTCAACTTTTGGGCAGGGCTCTAAAACCTTAATGAAAACGCTAGCCGTTTTATCAGAACAATAAGCTTTTTTAGTCGTATTTGTGTAAGTTACATCACTCGTTGGTTCTACCCACTGACTACCACTTGGATTTTTTGCATTTCCACGAGGAAAAGTATTTTGAGGAGTTAAATACGAAATAACAATACTATCCGGATCATTAATTGAACTCCAACGAATCGTCGTTCCTCCCGGTTTACGAATAATCGCATCATCGGCAATAATTGTCGTCCCTGCTTGGGTCGGACAGGAAACAAGCGTAATTGGAATATCTAATGTTTTTATCGCATCCAACGCATTCATTCGTGTAGCCACGACTCTTAATTGAATTTTCTTGGTCGTCCGGTTAATCACTGAATCAGTTGGTTGCAAAGAATGTGATCCACCTGCAAACTGATTAGATGGAATCGTGTACACTAATCCCCAGCTACTGGTTGTAACATTGTAAGCTTCGATTTTCATCGTTTCGGCATTTGTCGCCGACCAATTCAATGCCGAACTTTGATATTTGGTTGAATCGTCGCCAATCTGTACCGATGTCGGATTGGCGGTAAATGAACTAATGGTTGGAGATTGAACCGTTACTCTAAACACCTGTGTTATTGAAACACTCGGACAGCTAACAGAATTTCTTGAAGCAGAAAAAATTAAATCGTAGTCAGTATTCAGTAAAAGAGAAGTTATTGTATTTGGAATTACAGAATAACTGCCGGTTGCTACTTTAGTCGCTGTATTTATTGAAGCAGTTATTGGCAGGTTATA
>PFQF01000046.1 GCA_002793435.1 Candidatus Berkelbacteria bacterium CG_4_10_14_0_2_um_filter_35_9_33_12 | reverse complement strand
CTATTACCCTATCATTATTAGGGTAGAGTGTCCACGATGTGTTTGAACCTACGCATAGTAAATTTGAAATAAATATAAAAACTTATTCTTTTGAAGAATCGTTTTTTTTAACAAACTTTTTAATTGCTTCAATATTTTCCAAAACCAATTTGGCTTTTTTGACTCCAAATTGAAAAGGATATTGATCCTCTTCGTTATTTTTTAAAACAATCATGGCATTTCCTTTGAATTCCGACTCTTCTACGATTGACATATTGTCTCCTTTTATTATTATGTTTTTAAATATTATAACACATAATTTTTTTGGTCAGAAAAATTATGTGTTTCGGGGTCAGCTTTATCTTGAGCCAATAGATCACCGATATATTCAATCATTTGATTAATTATATCAATGACTTGGAAACTCGCTTTTGTTAAATTTAATTGATTATACAAATCTAACCAAATTTTGCGGTAATTTTCATAATTGAGACTTTGTTTGTCAAGCTCTTTCAGACCAGCTCGTATTTTTATAATCCCATTATTGACGGTAGAATAATATTTATCAATCGGGCTATCAAAATTATTTTCTAATATTTCTTTATTGGTTATAATTTGACTATATCACTATTTATTATTTTCTACGATTAGCACTCCAACGATCATCAATGATATTTTGAGCAATATTTTTTGGTACTTCACTGTAATGAGCGAATTCCATTGTGTAAGTGCCACGACCTTGAGTAATCGAACGGAGTTGGGTAGCATAGCCAAACATTTCAGCCAATGGAACATGAGCGTCAATAACTTTAAGATTAGGACGGTCGTTGGTATTGTCAATTTGGGCTCTTTTGGACATAAGATCGCCCATCGCATCACCCAAAAAATTTTCAGGAATAATAACTTCAACTTTCATAATTGGTTCAAGCAATATTAGATCAGCTTTTCGACAGGCTTCTTGAACTGCAATTGACGCAGCCACTGAAAAAGCCATTTCCGATGAATCAACCTCGTGAAAAGAGCCATCATAAAGTGTTACTTTAATGTCAATCACCGGATAGGCGGCTAGAATACCTCTTGAAAAGGCTTCTCGAACGCCTTTGTTGATAGCTGGAATATATTCTGACGGAATAGTACCGCCTTTAATTTTATTAATAAATTCATAACCTTTGTCAGTATTTGTTTCCACCCCTAACCAGACATGCCCATATTGTCCACGACCACCACTTTGACGAATGTACTTACCTTCAGCTTTAGCAGTTCCTTTAATAGTTTCTTTATAAGCAACCTGAGGTTTACCAACATTAGCTTCTACGCTAAATTCTCTTTTCATTCGATCGACAATAATATCCAGATGTAATTCACCCATACCGGCAATAATTGTTTGGTTGGTTTCTAAATCGTTAGAGACCTTAAAAGTTGGATCTTCTTGAACAAATTTTGATAAAGCAATACTCATTTTTTCTTGGTCAGCCTTAGTTTTTGGTTCGATTGCCATATTGATAACTGGCTCAGGAAAAGATATTGATTCAAAAAGAATTGGGCTGTTAGTATCGCAAAGAGTATCTCCAGTAGAAGTGGATTTTAGCCCAACCGCAGCCGCAATTTCTCCAGCGTAAACAATATTAACATCTTCACGATGGTTAGCGTGCATTCGCACAATTCGTCCAATTCGTTCTTTTTCATTTTTTGATGAATTTAATATATAACTATTCGTCGTTAGAACTCCTGAGTAAACTCTAAAAAAAGTTAATGTTCCAACAAATGGGTCAGTTGCAATTTTAAATGCTAGGGCTGAAAATGGTTCATTAACAGACGATTTTCGAGCGATTTCTTTACTTTCATCTTTAACATCAAAACCCTTGATTGGTTTGACTTCGGTAGGTGAAGGTAGATAATCAACAATTGCATTTAAAATTGTTTTAACTATAATTCCACGACCATCACCACCCATAACTAAAAATATTTCTCCAGAAATTAATGATTTTCTGATAGCGCAAACAAATTCTTCATTTGTCAATTTCTCTCCATTAAGATATTTTTCTAGCAAAGCATCATTTGATTCAATTACTTTTTCGAGGAGTTGATTACGATATAGAGTTGCTTTTTCTTTCAATTCGCTGGGTATTTCTTCTTCAATTAAATCTTTGTCGGTAAAGTCTTTATATGTATAGGCTTTCATTTTAACGACATCTACTACTCCTGAAATATCTTTTTCAAATCCGATTGGGATATGAACAGGAAAAGCGTTGGGTGTCAATTTCTCTTTAATTGAGTTTAGGCTTTTTTCAAAATCACCACCAGTTTGATTGATTTTATTTATAAAGCAGATGCGTGGGACAGAGTATTTATCGGCTTGTCTCCAAACAGTTTCTGATTGTGGTTCTACACCCATTTTTCCGTCAAAAATAACTACAGCACTATCCAAAACTCGCAACGATCGTTCAACCTCAACTGTAAAATCGACATGACCGGGTGTATCAATGATATTGATTTGATGCTTTCGCCATTGACAACTAGTAGCAGCCGAAGTAATAGTAATTCCTCGTTCTCGTTCCTGTTCCATCCAATCCATAACCGTATTTCCTTCATGCACCTCTCCAATTTTATGAGTTCTGCCAGTCGTAAATAAAACACTTTCCGTAACAGTTGTTTTGCCGGCGTCAATATGGGCAATTATCCCAATATTTCTAATATTATCAATTGTATAATCAGACACAAAAAAAATTTTAAATTTTAAATTTTAAATTTGAAATTAACGAATTAATATCTTGCAAAGTGGGCAAAAGCCTTATTAGCTTCGGCGGCTTTGTGCATATTTATTTTCATTTGGTAAGCGTTACCACTTTCTTTATAGGCAGAAATCATTTCTTCAGCTAATTTTTTATCGAAAGATTTCCCTTTACCTTCCTTAGTGGAGTTGATCAACCATCGATAAGCTAATATTTTTGCTCGATTGGATTTAATTTCAACTGGGACTTGATAAGTTGCGCCACCAATTCTGCGAGGTTTAACTTCAAGTTGGGGAGTAATCTTATCTATAACGGATGAAAAAACTTCAAATCCTGTCAGATTCAATTCTTTTGCAACAATATCAAAAGCTGAGTAAACCATTTTAATCGCTAAATCTTTTTTGCCATTTTTCATAACTTTATTGATAAATTTAGCTACCTCTAACGAGCCGTAACGAGTGTCAGGTTTCAAAGTTCTAACTTTAAATTTTGATTTTCCTCTCATTCTTTACTTTTTTTAGGTTTTTTAGCTCCGTATTTGCTTCTACCTTGCCTTTTATCAGATACTCCAGCAACATCAAGTTTACCTCGAATAATATGATACCTAACACCTGGTAAATCTTTAACTCTTCCACCACGTATCATTACAACTGAGTGTTCTTGAATATTGTGACCTTCGCCTGGTATATAGGCAGTAACTTCTTGACCGCTAGTTAGCCTGATACGAGCAATTTTACGCAGGGCTGAATTCGGTTTTTTAGGTGTAGTGGTAGTAACTTTTATCGCTACTCCTCGAATAAACGGTTTTCCATTTGGCAAAATAACCGGTCGATTTTTTAAGAAATTAAAACTTCTCCTAAGCGCAGTTGTTTTAATACGATTCGGTTTTGATTTCCGTCCAAATTTTACTAATTGATTAACTGTTGGCATATTTATTATTTTTTAAATCCGGTACCGGCTGGGATTAACCTACCTATTATAACATTTTCTTTCAATCCTTCAAGGTTATCAACTTGACCTGAGCTAGCTGCTTCAATCAAAACATTAGTTGTCTCCTGAAAAGAAGCAGCCGATAAGAAACTTTTAGTTTTAAGTGAAATGCGACTGACCCCAAGAATTATCATTTCGGACCCAATTGGTTTTTTTTTGTTTTTAACTAGATCAGTATTAATTTTTTCTAATTCAATCAAGTCAATTAGTTGACCGGGAATTTCCTCACTGTCACCCGGATCAAGAACCAACCTTTTTGAAAACATTTTTCGTAAAATTATTTCAATATGTTTATCGTGGATATCTTGCCCTTGAACCTGATAAATCTTTTGGACCTCATTGATTATATATTGTTGAATTGGCTCTGATCCAATCAATTTCAAGCCATCGGAAAGGTTTAAATAATCATCTGTTAATATTTGTCCTTTTTCAACTTTCTCGCCATCCTTAACTAATAGATTAGTGTTTGAATTAACAATTGCTTCAAAAACTAAATCCTTGGTTGATGCGATCGTAACAATTTTTTTGTCTATTTTAACAGTACCGGAAATAGTAGCACGAATGGCTTTTTCAGTTGTATGAGTGGCAATTGATTGTTTAGCTTTAATCTCATCACCATCTTTAACACAAATGGAATAATTTTCAGGAATTTCAAGACTATTCTTTTGTGGAATTCCAGATGAGACTTGAATTGTAGTAAAGTTTTTACTTTCAATAATTTTTACTTTTCCATTAATTTGGCTAATAACGGCTGATTTTTTGGGTGGTCGGGCTTCAAATAATTCTTCAACTCGTGGTAATCCAGTCGTAACATCGCCTGAACCTTGCACACCCCCAACATGAAAAGTTTGCATTGTTAACTGAGTGCCTGGTTCTCCGATCGCTTGGGCAGCGATTATTCCAACTGCTTCGCCAATTTTGACAATTTCTCCAGTCGCTAAATCCCGACCGTAACATTTTTGGCAGATACCCCATTCAGTTTGACAATAGATGGGACTTCGGACTTCAATCGTCTCAAGATTAGCTTTACAAATTGATTCAACCGCCTCTTCTCCAATAATTTCATTGGCTTTAACTACAATTTTATTAGCTATTTTTACATCTTTTAACGAAACACGACCGAGAATTCTTTTATCAAATGATTGCATAAAATCTTCACCTTCAATATTGTAGATAATCATTCCTTTTTTAGTATGACAATCTTCTTCTGAAACAACAACATCTTGGGCAACATCAACTAATCTTCTGGTTAAATAACCAGCATCAGATGTTTTTAAAGAAGTATCCGATTTTCCTTTTCGGGCAGCATGAGAAGAAATAAAGTATTCATAAACATCTAATCCTTCTTTAAATGAAGATTTAACTGGATGAGTAATAATTTCACCAGCTGGGTTGACCACCAAACCTTTCATACCCCCCATCTGAATAACTTGAGCAAAAGAACCCCGTGCACCCGATGAAACTGTTTGGAATATATTATTATCAAATTTGTATTCAGAAATCATTGTTTTTTCGATTTGATTTCTAATATTTTGCCAACATTCGATAATTTTATATTTCTTCTCATTTTCAGTAATTAATCCAAGCGTAAATTGATTTTCAATTTCCTCAGATTCTTTTTCACCATTCTTGATTAATTGATGTTTGCTGTCTGGGACAATAACATCTTCGATTGCAATTGTTAGTCCTGAAATTGTCGCATATTCAAATCCAAGATCTTTTAAGTCATCAACAAACTTAGCAGTTCTGGTTGAACCATATGCTCGGTAAATTTGGCTAACTATTTTTTTAAGTTTTTTACTGGTAATTTCTTCGTTAATAAAGTCAAGCTCTTTCGGCAGTAAGTTGTTAAATAAAATACGACCAACGGTTGTGTCGATCATTTGGTCATTAATTCTGATTTTTATTAGAGCTTGTAGATCGATGATATCAGATTGGTAGGCAGAAATAGTATCATTTTTTGACGAAAATGATTTATTTTTACCCTTGGCATCTTCTTTGATGCTAGTAATATAATAACAACCATAAATAATATCGTAATTTGGATGAACGGTTGGTTCTCCAGAGGCTGGTTTAAGTAAGTTTTTTGATGCTAAAATAATATTTTTTGCTTCATCAACGGCTGATTTTGATAATGGGACATGAACTGCCATTTGGTCACCATCAAAGTCAGCGTTAAAAGCATAACATACCAATGGATGAATACGGATCGACTTTCCTTCAACTAATTTTGGTTGAAAGGCTTCGATACCTAAACGATGCAGAGTTGGAGCACGGTTGAGTAAGACATATGATACTTTAATAATTCTTTCTAAAATATCCCAAACCTCGGGTGAGTTTTGTGATATCAATTTTGAAGCATTTTTAACATTATGTACATAGCCTTCTTCGATTAATTTTGAAATTACATGAGGCTTAAACAATTCCAATGCCATTTTTTTAGGCAATCCACATTCATTTAATTGAAGTTCTGGTCCGACAACGATCACACTTCTGCCAGAATAATCGACTCTTTTTCCCAAAAGGTTTTGTCTAAAGCGACCCCGCTTACCTCGTAGCATATCAGAAAGCGAACGGAGCTTTCTTCCCGCCGATGTTATTTGAGGGGATTTGTCTCTTCGATTAGTATTATCTATTAACGCATCGACTGCTTCTTGTAACATTCTTCGTTCATTTCGAGTTATAACTTCCGGAGCACCAGATTCAATCAATTTTTTCAAACGATTATTACGGTTGATAATTCTTCGGTAAAGATCATTTAAGTCACTTGCCGCAAAACGACCACCATCGAGTTGTACCATTGGTCTTAAATCCGGAGGCAAAACAGGTAGTTTGGTAAGAATTGTCCATTCAGGTTTAATTCCGGCTTTTGCCATTTTTTTGATAACTCGATAACGTCGCAACTCTTTTTTGATATAACTATAGTCGTGTCGATTTTCAGCGATTGTATTTTCTAATTTTTCTAATTCTTTTACGAAATCTATTTTTTTTAATAACTCATATATTGCATTAGCACCAATACCAACTCGTACTAAATTACCGTATTTTTCACTGACAATAAAATAATCTTGTTCGTTAATCAATTGTCCAACTGATAACGAATTGATTTCATTTTTAGTTTTTTTGTATTCAGACTCAACCGAGATTAAACTATCTCGATTTTTGGCTTGTTTAATTTGTTCATATTCTTCATCAAGTTGTTTTATTAAGTCACTTTTAACTTCTTCGTTAATTTCAAGCACCACAAAGGAGGCAAAATAAACAACTTTTTCTATACTACTCATTGACATATCTAAAACAATTGACATGGTTGAAGGAACACCATGAAGGTACCAGATGTGTGCGACTGGAACAGCTAGACTAATATGCCCCATTCGTTCACGACGAACAGACGAATGAACAACCTCAACTCCACATTTATCGCAGACTACACCTTTGTAGCGAATTTTTTTATATTTTCCACAATAACACTCATAATCTTTAGTTGGTCCAAAAATTTTTTCACAAAATAGACCATCTCTTTCTGGCTTTTGGGTTCGATAATTAATCGTTTCTGGTTTTAAAACCTCACCATTTGACCATTTTTCTATATCTTCCGGCGAGGCGATTTTGATTCTTATTTTGTCGAAATCATTTAAGCTAATAAATGTATTGTGTGTCATAATTTTATCTATTTTTTTATTGATTAAAATTATTAATAATTATTTTTCTTCCTTTTCCTCAAATTTAGGAGGATTCTTTTCTTGTTCAGCAAATATTTCAGTTAATTTTTCATCAAGGCTCGGTTTTTCGGTATAAATAGTATTTCGATTTGTATCAGTAATGTTTTTTTGATTAATAATATTAACCGGTTGGTTGTTACGATTAAGAGTCTCAATATTCAAACCGAGCGAACGAAGTTCTGAAAGCAAAACGGAAAAAGATGCCGGAATAGATGGTTTTTGAATATTTTCATTTTTGATAATTGATTCGTAAGTTTTTGATCGTCCAATTACATCATCTGATTTAATAGTCAACATTTCTTGAAGAGTGTGAGCCGCTCCATAAGCTTCTAATGCCCAGACTTCCATTTCCCCAAACCTTTGACCACCAAATTGTGCTTTTCCACCTAATGGTTGTTGCGTAACCATCGAATACGGTCCAATCGAACGAGCATGAATTTTATCGTCAACCATATGTATCAATTTCATCATATAAATAATTCCAACGGTTATTTCTTTATCAAATGTTTTCCCCGTAACTCCATCATAAAGTTTTATTTTACCTGATTTTGGCAGGTTAGCTTTTTCTAATTCACTTTCTATTTTTTCTAAAGTGACTCCGTTAAAAACAGGCGAGGCGACTTTAATATTTAATTTTGAGGCAGCCCAACCCAAATGGGTTTCTAAGATTTGCCCCAGATTCATACGAGAGACAACCCCCAGCGGGTTGAGAATAATATCAACAGGCGTTCCGTCGGCTAAAAATGGCATATCCTCAGCTGGTAAAATTTTTGAAATAACTCCTTTATTACCATGTCTACCAGCCATTTTGTCACCGGCTTGAATTTTTCTCAATTGAGCGATAGAAATTTCAACCACTTGGTGAACACCTGATGGCAACTCATCACCCTCATCTTTAGAAAATATTTTAATGCCAATCACCTTACCAAATTCGCCATGAGGCAAACGAAGAGACGAATCCATAACATCTTTAGCCTTTTCACCAAAAATGGCTCTTAATAATTTTTCTTCTGCGGTTAATTCAGTTTCTCCTTTGGGAGAAATTTTACCAACTAAAATATCACTCGATTTAACAATAGCACCAATTCGAGCTATACCATCTTCATCGAGATGAAAAAGTGCTTCGTCTCCGACATTTGGGATATCACGAGTAATTATTTCTGGTCCGAGCTTAGTATCCCTAACTTCAATCGAATATTTTTCAATGTGGATTGAGGTTAAAGAATCATCTTTAATCAACCGGTCGGATATAACAATAGCATCTTCATAATTAGAGCCTCGATAAGACATAAATGCGACTAATAAATTTTTTCCTAATGCTATTTCACCATTTTCTATTGAATTACTTTCAGCGATGATATCACCCTTTTTAACACTTTGGTTAGGTGTAACTTTGATAGTTTGGTTAATGCAGGTCGCTTGATTTGAACGGATAAATTTATTAATAGTGTGAGTAAACGGTTGGGTTATTGAATTGTATTTTACTGTAACTGAATTTTCATTAATCGATTTAACTATTCCGCTATCGGTTGCATAAACAATTTGACCGGAATCACGAGCTGCTTCTTTTTCAATACCAGTTCCAACATACGGAGAATCGCTTTTGACTAATGGGACTGCTTGCTTCATCATATTTGATCCCATTAAAGCACGAGTTGCTTCGTCATTTTCAATAAATGGAATTAAATTTGATGTCAATGATAGTAGCTGACGGGGCGAAATATCAACTAGTTGTATCTTAATGGCATTCTCGAGTTTTGGACCATCTAATGTTCTGGAAAGGACCTTTTCACCAATGATGAAACCTTGATTATTGACTTCAGTTGAAGCTGGAGCAACAATAAATTTTTCTTCATCGTAAGCGTCTAAATAGACTACTTCATTAGTGACTTTTGGCTTTGAATTAACTAATTTAACTTTATAAAAAGGTGCCTCGATAAAACCGTATTCATTAACCCGGCTGTAAATTGACATCTGCCCAACTAGCCCAATATTAGGACCTTCTGGGGTATGGATAGGACAAATGCGGTTATAGTGTGAAGGATGAACATCACGAACTTCAAAGCCAGCTCTTTCTCTTGAAAGACCTCCTGGACCAGTCGCAGCTAACTTTCTTTTATGCTCAATCTCAGAGACAGGGTTAACTTGATCCATAAATTGAGAAAGTTGTGAAGATGCAAAGAATTCTTGTAAAACAGCCATTAGCGGTCGGTTATTAATTAGTTGAGCGGGCGTAATCGTTTTGGGGTCTGCAACTGCCATACGATCTTTAACAATTCTTTCCATTCTAAGTATTCCGATTCTCAATCTTGACTGAACCAATTCTCCAACAGATCGAATTCTTCTATTTTTTAGATTATCAACATCATCCGGCTTGGCGTTTGGGTCATTATTAAGACGAATAATTTCTTTTACCGTTTCAATAATATCATCGATTAACAAAATACGATTTTCAAAATCATTTTTTACATCTAAATTTAAGCGACGATTTATTTTATAACGACCAATCTTTCCGAGATTATATCTTTTTGAATCGAAAAACATCGCTTCAATAAAACTTTTAGCTGTTTCTGCATTGACTAAATCGCCTGGACGAATTCTTTTATAAACTTCAATCAAGGCTTCATCACTATTTTTAGATGGATCTTTTAATAGAGTAGATGTGATATATTGATTTTTTGGATCAGTATCGATTTTAGCGAAAATTCCTTTTAATTCTTGATTTTCAAAACCTCCGATTGCTTTTAAGAATGTAGTGACAGGAATTTTTCTTTTTCGATCTATTTTAACCGAAATAATGTTTTTATTTGAAGTTTCAAATTCTAGCCAAGAACCACGAGTTGGAATAATTTTTGCCCCGAAATATTTTCGATAATTAAAATCATCAGCAGTAAATAAAACACCATAAGATCGGACAATTTGATTAATAATAACTCTCTCAATTCCATTTATAATAAAAGTTCCACCCGAAGTCATCAATGGGAAGTCACCCATAAATACATCTGATTCTTTACTTTTTCCAGTTTTTTTAGCCGTTAAGTTAATTCTAATTTTTAGAGGTGCTTTATAGGTTAAATTTTTAGCTTTGGCTGTTTCTTCATTAACCTTGGCTTCGTCAAGTTCATAATCTAAAAATTCTAAAACATAATTTTCACCTGTGAAATCTTCGATTGGATTTATTTCGTCAAACAGTTCCTTAAGTCCTTCCTCAAACAACCAATTATAAGAATCAATTTGTGATTGCGTAAGGTTTGGCAGTTCAAATTTTACGACTGACTTTTCGTCATAATAGACTCTATCCATAATAAATTTAGTTATTAGTTATTATTTAATCAGTATCTAAGCAACAAAAACAAACTTCTTTCCAAAAAAAGAAGTTGAAGAATGCCTTCCTTCTAAAAATAATCTACCATCATTTTTATTTTTTTCGTCCCGTAATATCAACTATACTTAAACTGTACAACAACAGATATTCAATGTCAATAGTTAAAAGTTAAATTAAACTATTTTTTATTAATTCTTTTTTTAATTGCTTTATCAAGTTTAGAAATTTTTACTGTTTCCTGCGAACGATCAGACAAATCTCTTAAAATTACGCTTCCTTCAAATGCTTCTTTTTGACCAATGATTAAAGCAATTTGAGCATTACTTTTATCAGCTCGTCTCAATTGTTCTGATAATGGATGTTTCCCTAAACTTACTGATACTTGATAACCTTTTTTGCTTAAAATATTAATTAAATTAAAACTGACTTTTTTAGCCTTGTCGCTAATTTGAATAACGACGATTTTAGTTCGGAATAAAATCGGAGGTTCAATATCTCTTTCCGTCAAAGCGTCAATCAATCTTTCAACTCCGATTGCCATACCGACTGAAGGAGTAGATCGTCCACCTAGACGTCGAATCAACTCATCATAATGTCCACCGCCAGCTAGACTATTCTGCCGTCTTTCATCGTTTATTAATCTGAATTCAAAAACCGTTCGAGTATAATAATCAAGCCCTCGAACCAAGCGAGGGTTTAAATCATAATTGACTCCCATTTCGTCAAGGAATTCTAACAGCTCTTGGAAGTGGCTACGATCTTCATCACTAACCATATCAATAATTTGTGGAGCACCGTCAATAATTTCTTGACATTCCTTAGCTTTACAATCTAAAACTCTTAAAGGATTAATTTTTAATCGTTCTATACAATCTGAGCACATAATTGATTTATAGTTTTCAAAATATTGTAAAAGAGTCGTTTTAATTTTTCCTCTTGATTCACGACTACCCAATGTATTTAAATCTAGAATAATATCTTTCTTTATTTTTAGTGAAGAAAAAAGTTGAAATGCGGTCAAAATAATTAATGCATCGCCATAAGCACTTTTATCGCCAATCAATTCTAAATTTAATTGATTTAATTGTCTAAATCTGCCTCTTTGAGGTCTGTCGTATCTAAAAACAGGTCCCAAACTAGCTAATTTAATGGGGTGTTCTTTAGATTGTAAGCCGTTTTCTAAATAAGCTCTGATAATACCGGGCGTAAATTCAGGGCGAAGGACAAAAGTATTTTTATATTCCTTTTTATCTTCTCCATCGTACTCAACATTTGAATTTAATCTTTTAACTTCATAAAGCTCTTTTTTAACAATATCGCTCGATGACCCAGTCCCCCGAAGATATATTTCACTATTTTCGAAAATTGGCGGATTGATTAAATCAAAACTTAGTCGAGAAGCAATTTTTTCAAATGTGGAAGTAATCCAACTAAAATAAAGTGCTCTTTTCCCCAAGTAATCAATAGTCCCACGGGGTCTTTGGTAATTTCTAGCCATATATTAAAAAGTAAGTTAAAAACTAAATTTATATAATAAGTTTAAGTTAATGTTATCTTAAAAACGTCCATTTGTCAATGGTTTACCATTGCAAAAGTCACTTAACATATTGGACTCCTACAAAACAGTAAAAACAACTAACAAGGAGTCATAAATATGCAACAGATCTATATCA
>PFQF01000037.1 GCA_002793435.1 Candidatus Berkelbacteria bacterium CG_4_10_14_0_2_um_filter_35_9_33_12 | reverse complement strand
AAATTTGGTGGCAAAAATTTGACTATACCCTAGTTTATTCAATTTCGGTGCTGGTTGCTTGGACGCTTGAGTATGAAAATATCATCAAAATTGGCATTACGATCTTTTCACTAGCTGGAATTTCAACGGCTCTTTTCGCTTTTAATTCGGCTCTTTATCACGGTAAGTTGAAAGTTAAGCAATTTGTTTTGGCGGATGTAATTGGCAGACTGGTGGTTTTGCTGACCGTTTATTACTCAATAAAAAATGATTACGGGCTTTTAGGTATCATTGGTGGTTATGTGGTTGGCGATCTATTGACCTATATTTTGTCGTTTATTTGGTTAAAAAAAATAGTGCCATTTAATTTTAAAGCTGATTTTAATTGGAATCATTTTGTTTTAATTATAAAAGAAAGCTTTCCGCTTGGGATTATTATGATTTTGAGCACTATTTATTTTCGTTCTGATATTGTGGTTTTATCCTTACTAAAACCAGATTTTGACGTTGGAATTTATGGAGCCGGTGTCAAGATTATTGATATTATTCTTTCCTTTCCGGTCGTATTTTTAGCAGTTTCTTATCCAATCATAGCGGTTATGACCAAAAAAGATCGTTCTCATTTTAATCAGAGTTTACAAAAAATTGTCAATTTTATGTTATTGTTAGCCATGCCAGTTGTATTTTTTGGGATTATTAAAAGTAGCCAAATCATTCGCATTGTGGCTGGCTATGACTTTGTTAATTCTTCGTCGGTCGCTTTTGCAGGTAGCTATATTACTACCCCAATCGTATTATCAATTTTATTATTAGCAATATTTTTTGTCTTTTTGCATCAAGTTTTTTATTATGTCTTAATTGCTAGTGGAAAACAAAATATTTTATTAATTCCAGTAATTATATATGTATTATTGAATGTTATTCTAAACATAATTTTTGTTCCGACTTATAGTTATTTGGCTAGTAGTATTATCACCCTATTTAATGAATTAATTGTGCTAATCGTAGTTTATAATTTGTCCAAGAAAATCTTTAAGCACAAAATTAACTTCAGAATATCAGTTGTTAGTTTGGTTTCATCATTGCCAGCGTCATTTTTTCTTTTGTGGACTAATCAATTTTTGACAAGTCCAGTCTATTCGGTCGTTTGGCAATTAAGTTTAGCTATGATAAGCTATTTAATTTTACTCAACTGGTTCAAGGTTTTCAGTTTAAAAGATCTCAAAAAAATAGTTTGATTTAATTAGTCCTGATTATTTGGAAAAAGGAAAATTTTTTGATAAACTCAGAACATGAAAGTAGCTATAGACTATCAAACTGCCCTTGGACAAAAAACCGGTTTTGGTTATTATGTTAAAAATTTGGTGGAAAATTTAGAAAAAATTGATAAAAATTCTGACTATTTGTTGATAAAACCGAACACCGAAGAAGATTTTTCAACTTTAAAAAGATTTTATTGGGATCAAGTGAAAGTGCCATTGTACGCTAAGAAAAATAAGGTTGAACTTTTACATCAACCAGCTTTCTCAGCTCCAATTTTTTATTCTGAAAAAATGGTAGTTACGGTTTGTGATTTGATTTCAGTCTTTTTTGGTCAAGATATTCCGTTCATTTCTAGGCAATATTTTGGCAAATGGATGCCGTTTACTTACCGCAAAGCCGATCATATTATTGCAATTTCAGAACAAACCAAAAAAGATATTATCAAATTCTTAGCTTTTCCCGAAGAAAAAATTACAGTTATATATTTAGGGGCAGACGAGAAATATTTTAAACAACCGGAAAAATCCAAAATTGAAGTGGTTAAGAAAAAATTTCAAACAGGAAAAAATTATTTTATTCATGTTGGGACAATTAATCCTCGCAAAAATTTAGAATTTTTGGTTAAAGCGTTTTCAAATATTGTTCACGAAAATAATAATTGGAACCTAGTTATTGCCGGTAAGAAAGGTTGGTATTATGACAACCTATTTAAATTAGTTGCAGAGAGGGGATTGGAAAAACGAGTTATTTTTACCGGTTATGTTGACGATGACGAAAAACATCAACTCTATTGGGGGGCGGGAGCGTTCGTATTTCCTTCTATTTACGAAGGTTTTGGCTTGCCACCGCTCGAAGCGATGTCAGCGGGAGTGCCAGTAATTTCTTCATGCGTTTCTTCTATGCCGGAAGTGGTGGGTGAAGCGGGCGTTTTGCTTGATCCTCACGATGAAGAGAGTTGGAGCAAAACAATGTTAGAATTTACTCGTCTAACATATCTACGGCGTAAATTATCAGCTTTAAGCAAAGAACGAGCCAAGCTATTTACATGGGGGAAAACGGCAAGACAAACCATTGAAGTTTATCAAAAAGTAGTCAATGAATAAAAAACTTTCAATCATTATTTTAAATTATAATGGGTATAATAACACCGTTACTTGCTTAAAAAGCCTCAGAAAATCTAGTTCAATTTTTAAAATTTATATTTTAGATAATGGTTCGGGCGATGCTAGTTTCGAAAAATTACAAAAAATTGTCAAACAAAACGAAATGGTTTTTCATTCAAAAGAGAATTTGGGCTTTGCCGGAGGGAATAATTATTTAGCTACAATCGCCGATCAAGAAGATTGCGATTATCTATTATTAATCAATAACGATATGACGATTGAACCGAATATGGTGGATAAATTGATGAAAGCTACTGAAAAAAACGCTAATTTTGGAGCAGTTTCGCCTTTAATTTACTATATGGACAAAAAGAAAATTTGGTATGCTGGTGGACAAACGGACTGGTTTATGTCAGGGACCAGTTTTAGCCAAGAAAAATTACCAAAAAATTTGCACTTGCAACCGACTCAATTTTGTTCTGGCGGTTGTATGTTGATTGAAAATTCTTTGTACAAAAAATTAGGTGGTTTTGATAAACGGTTTTTTGCCTACAATGAAGATAGCGATTTTTCTGAAAGGTTAAAAAAAGCTGGTAAATTGCTCTATTTTGAGCCGGAGGCAGTTGTCTATCATAAAGTTAATGCGACCTTAGGTTCTCGAAGTCCATTACAGATTTATTATCATGTCAGAAATAAATTACTTTTTCTCTCTAAAAATGGTAAGTGGTACCATTTTCCAACCGTTATTCTTTTTACACTCTATAAGGATTTTATTTGGAATATAGTCGGGGTTTTGATAAAGCCTAAACGAGGTAAATGGAAAAGGGTAGTGGGTGCTTGGTTTGGGTTAAGCGATTTTATTTTAGGAAAATTTGGTCAGTGCAAACATAAATCTATTTATTAAATTAAATAATTTGAAATTTAAAATTTGAAATTGACAAAAATTTAAATTAAATTTTTATATATGTCATATACAAAAAAAGTCGCTTATAATACCTTTATTCAAGTTATCGGTAGAATTATTGCAACGATTTTTTCAATTATTGCGGTCAATCTTTTAACTCGTTATCTGGGAGTTGAGGGTTATGGTCGTTATACAATCATTTTTGCCTATGTCGGATTTTGGACAATTTTGACCGATTTTGGAATTTTAACCATTTTAAATCGTGAATTAGCCCAAAATCAACAGGAAAAGGAAAAAATTCTTGATAATGTCTGGACTCTTCGAATCATTTTATCTATTTTAGTTATTTTGCTTTCAGTCGTCATCTCACGATTTCTTGGTTATGATATTGAAACAAAAAATGGGATTGCGATTATGAGTTTGGCATTTTTACTGCAAACTTTAAATATGACTTTTGTATCCGTTTTCCAGAATAGTTTTCAAATGTATAAAGGGGTAATTACGGATGCGATTGGCAAAGCGATAATTCTAGGGCTAATAATATTAACTGTCAATTTAAAAGCCAGTTTTTATATACTTATTACAGCTTATGTCATTGGAAATTTATTTAATATCTATTTGAGTTATTTATACGCTAATGCGCTTGTAAAAGTTCATTTAGCTTTTGATTTTCGGGTTTGGAAAAAAATATTGTCTGAGTCTGTGCCGATTGGTTTGATGGGAGTTTTTGGTTATTTTTACTTCAAATCGGATGTTCTATTATTATCGTTCATGAAAGATAGCTATGATGTGGGAATTTATGGTCCGACCTATAAAATATTTGAAATATTAATTACTGTACCATCATTTTTAGTTGGTGCCGCTTTTCCTGTGATTGGCTGGTTGTATAAAACTGACAAAGACCGGTGCCAGAGAGTCATTCAAAAAATATTTTCAATCTTACTCTCAATCTCAATTCCATTGGGAATTTCGGGTATTATTTTAGCCAAGCCAATTTTGGTTTTTCTCTCTGGCGGGGGAGAGTTTATTGCTGAAAATGTTTTTTATCAGACATGGGCGTTTTCTGGCATTACAGCCTTGCAACTTTTATTTATGGGATTGATTGTCAGTTATGGAAACGCAATTATTTCGACGACCGTAATCATTGCTGGTGCCCAAAGAAGACTGGTTTTACCGACTATTATTTACGCTATTTTTAATATCGGTTTTAATCTGATTTTTATCCCCCATTTCAGTTATATTGCGACAAGCGCTTCAACTTCACTAACTGAATTATTAATTTTTATTATCGTCTATTCGATTTTTATAAAAACAACCGGTATGAAAATTTCGTTTGCAATTGTCGGAAAAATAATATTAGCTACATTGCCACTAGCCTTATTTCTGTTTATTTTTAAAGACAAAAATTTACTATTTTTGATTACAACTGGAGGCATTCTTTATTTTTTGATGGCATTTTGGTTAAAAGTCTACTCTCGTGATACTATCAAAGAAATAATCCCATCTAAAATATAAAAAGTATGAAAATATATTATCGGATTAGCAATAATTCTGAAAAAAAAGAAAGATTATCTAACGCTACTAAAGAGCACTGTTTAGAAAATTTCTTATATGAGTTTGATCGAAATGACAATGACATCATCGTAATTGCTGACAATGTTTCAGAAAAAAAATTGAAAGATTTTATTTATGCTCAGCAGAAAAAAAATCTTTCAATTGAAGAAACAACTTTTGGTAATACTCGGTCTTTTAAATATGTTCTAGACAAAGCTTGTCAACTTGAAAACCTAGATGAAACGATTTATTTTGCCGAGGATGATTATCTCTATTTGCTAGGTTCTGACCAGACACTAAAAGAGGGCTTAGAAAAAGCAGATTATGTCAGTCTTTATGATCATCCAGACAAATATCAAGATGGACTCAACCCCTATGTTAAAGATGGTGGAGAGAAAACTAAAGTGATTTTAACTCGGTCGTCTCACTGGAAGTTTACCAATTCAAGCACAATGACTTTTTCTTCTCGGGTCAAAACACTAAAAGCTGATTATAAAATTTGGAAGAAATGCTTAATTGACACTTATCCGTACGATTTTAAAGCGTTTCAGGATTTGCGTCGCCGAGGTAGAAAATTAATTACACCCATTCCTTCTTTAAGCACTCACGCTGAACCGAATTTTTTAGCTCCGCTAATTGATTGGAGTCAGGTATAATGAACAAAATTACCGTTTTAATTTTTGCTAAAAATGAAACACTTACATTTAAGCGGGTTTTGGAAAAGGCGTCTAATCAGAAATTTTGCGATCAATTGTTAGTGATTTTAGACGAAGGATTTCTGCCTGAAATTAAACAATTAGCGCAACAATTTCACGCTGAAATTGTTGTCAAAAAACTGCGTAATTTTCGGGATCATAAAAATTTTGGAATAGCGCAGACTAAAAATAATTGGGTATTATTGTTAGATGCTGATGAAATTATTGATGACCAACTTGCTGGTTCTCTAAAAAAATTTTGCCGGAGTGATAGAATTGTGAATTCTGGCTACAATATCAAATTTAAAACTTATTTTTTCAACCATTGGCTTAGATATGGCGGCGTCTATCCCGATTTGCACATTCGACTTTTTGATAAACGGAAAGCAAAATATCGTCATACTATTCACGAATTATTGTATGTAGATGGAAAAATTGGAGAAATTGATGGTCATATCAATCACTATTCGGTTACTTATTTGAATCAATGGTTAAAGAAAATTTCTCTTTACACCAATCTTGAGGCTAAGCATTTAATCAAAAAGGGCAGACGGTTCTCTTTAATCTACCTTATTGGCAAACCATTAAAAGAATTTTATATGCGTTTTATTCAATTAAAAGGTTATCGAGATGGTTACCACGGTTTAAGATTTGCTTTAATGGCGAGTTATTATCGATTTAAAACTGCCCTTAAAATTAAAAAATTGAGTAAGGGGGATTAATGAAAATAGCGATTGATGGACGGGAAGCCAATGGGGGTGATGGAAAAGCTCGCTATATTCGAGAAATTATCAAAGGTCTGAGTCGAAATTATCCAGATAATTTTCAAGTGACTGTTTTAGCTAAGACAGCCCTTAATTTTGAGATTAACTCCAAAATAGAGTTCTGCCAATTACCTAAAACAAAATATCCTTTTTCGACCAATATTTGGTTGAGAAAAAAATTGAAACGAGAAAAATACGATCTCTTTTTTGCGCCGACTGGTTATCTACCAGTCCTATTTTCGCCGATCAAAACAGTCGTAGTAATCCACGATTTAGCTGTTTATCGAGAAGATACTCAACCGAAACTAAAAACAAAATTAATTGAAAAAATGCTACTACCCTGGACAGTTAAAAAAAGTACCGCCATTATTGTACCGTCAAAATCAACTAAAAATGATATTTTGCGTCGCTTTGGTCAATACTTGGTTCAAAAAATTAATTTGATTCTCAGCGCAATGGGCAACGAATTTATTAACCAGAAATTGAAACGAGAAAAATTTATTTTTTCAGTTTCAACTTTAGAACCGAGAAAAAATTTTATTACTTTGCTCAGAGCCTATCAAATTTTACCTAAAAATTTGACCAACCAATACCGATTAAAAATTGCCGGCAATTTAGGCTGGAATAATCACGAATTTGAAGAGGAGTTAAAGAAAGCAAATTTGTGCCACCAAGTAGATTTACTTGGTCGGGTTGAGGATAAAAAATTGATTGAACTATACAATCAAACAGCACTTTTTGTTTACCCAAGTCTTTTTGAAGGTTTTGGATTGCCGGTTTTAGAAGCCATGAGTTGTGGCGCTCCGGTGATTACTTCCGCTAATTCATCTCTACCCGAAGCTGGTGGCGGTGGTGCTCTCTATTTGAAAAACCCTCGAGACAAAGAAGAATTAGCTAGGAAAATGACAAAAATATTAACTGATGATAATTTACGGAAAGAATTATCTGACGCTTCACTTAAACAAGCCAGAAAATTTAGTTGGGACAAAACAGTAGCTGAAACAGTAGCACTTTTTAGACGGGTGGTTGAGTAATAGTTTAGCTAAAAGAAGATAATTGTGCTATCATAAGAGAAGTTTAATGAATGAAACTATCCAAATGTTAGGTTTTTTCGTTGGCTGTGTTGCAGGATTAGCGACTCTTTTTTGGGTCGTTAAAGCGACTTGCCGAGATTATTTTTGGTTGGTTTTAGCGATTATTTTTGCTTTGCCGTTAGAGCGAATTCCATCATTGCCAATTGCCGGCTTTACACTGAAAATCAATCATATTTTGGGAATTTTATTAATCTTGTTCTACACAATACGTCTGCTAAAAAAACGAGAAAAATTTAAAATTAATTACATAACCATCCCTTTGCTTGGGCTGTTATTTTTTATCTCGTTATCATTATTTCAATCAGCTCGACCATTATTAAGTTTAGTAACTTTTTTCCAAATAGTTTTTACTTTTATACTTTTCCAAATTATTGCCAGTCAAATTGACACAATCAAAAAATTTGAAAAAATTGTTCAGATAATTAAAATCTCAGCTTTTATCGTGATACTTTTCGCTGGTTGGCAGTTCGTTGGCGATATGCTTAATTTGCCAATTTGGATAACTGGGTTAAGAGAGCTCTACACGCAAAAAGTTTTCGGTTTTCCAAGAGTGCACGCTTTTTCTTTAGAACCACTCTATTTAGGTAATTATCTATTTTTGCCACTCTCGATATTTGTGGCTGAGATTTTTCAAGGTAAAAAAAATTGGGTCAATTTAACTGGATTTATATTAACTTCGATAGTGATTTTTATGACTTTGTCACGGGGAGCAATTTTAGCCTATTTGGTTTTTGTTTTATTGCTTTTCTTTTTCTACCCCAAAAAAACTTTAACGGTAAAAAATTTAACTTTTTTGAGCTCGAATTTATCATTAGCAATTATTTTGATTGTAGTAATTCTTTCGATTTTAGGAGCTGAGAAAAGAGCCAGTTTTTACAATCAATTAACCTTAAAAGATTATCAAATCACCGAGTCAGTAATGGGTCGGCTAAATACTTATGAAGTTGCTTGGCAGGCATTTAAAGAAAAGCCATTAACTGGTATCGGACTGTTTAATTATGGACCCTATGCGACTGGTTACGATTTAGAAAATCCTTTTGTCCAACAAATTGTTAATAATGAATATCTGGAAATATTGGCTGAAATTGGAATGTTTGGGTTAGTTCTTTTTATCGGTATAATTATATTAATTATTTACGCTGGATTCCGGGGCGTAAAACTGGCTAAAGAGAGTGAAATGGGTACCTACTTAGCTATTTTAACTATCGGTTTTGTGGCAGTATTGGTGCAGTACAATTTTTTCTCAACTCTGGCGATTATTGGGATATGGGTGTATGTTAGTCTGTTGGTGTCACTATACAACTTAATTACCAATTACCAATTTAAAATTTAAAATCAATATAAAATAAATGTCTTAATGTGTTATTTCAAATTAAATCATTTGATTATTAAAAATTGAATTAAAATTAAAAATTAGAAATTTAAAATTTTAATTATATGCTTTATTTACTTTCTTTAATTGCAATCTTTCTTCCAATCTATATGGTCCGTTTTGAAGTATTAAATATTCCAACAACTTTATTGGAAGTTTTGATTTGGTTAGCTTTTCTAATTCAAATTGTTCTGGATAAAAAATTAAATTTACCTAAAAATAAAAAAATTTATCTTAGTTTGGGAGTAATTGTTTTAGCTGGAATTATTTCAAGTTTAATTGTGCCGGATAAAAATATTGCACTCGGGCAGTTAAAGGCATTTATTATTGATCCAATTATTTTTGCTTGGCTTGTTTGGCGAACTCAACCGAGAATATCTAAAATTCGCCCAACAATTATTTGTGATAGTCTAATTATTTCATCAACGCTAATGGCGATTTTAGCGATTTGTCAAAAAAGTCTTGATATTACCACTAATGATGGTAGAATTGTTGGCATATTTTCTTTTGAGCCTAACTCCAGCGCTAACTATTTAGCGATGTATTTAGCACCGGCTTTTGCAGTTTCAATTTTCAGTTTTGTCCGTTCTAAAAGATATAAAATTTATTATTTGATCGCTTCTATTTTGATAATGATTGGTGTTTATCTAACCGGTTCTCGAGGGGCAATTTTAGCCGATTTGATAGCCGTCTTGGTAGTTTTGTGGCAATATTTAGCTGATAAAAATAAAATTTCTAAAGTTTATAAAATCGGAATGGGTATTGGTTTGGCAGTATTATTATTAATTACTACCTACTTAGCCCGGGTTAATCTATCGGCTCAAGAAGGCAGTGGCAGAATTTCAAATTCCAATAATATTCGGTATGAAATTTGGAAAACCACTTTTAAAATTGAAACTGAAAATGTTAAAAACTTTTTCTTAGGAGTTGGGCTAGGAAATTATCAAAACTATTTTACCAATTTTACGGCTGATCAAGGTAATTATCCTGAATTTATTTCTCCCAGAGCCTTAATGCCACACAATCTTTTCTTATCTTTTTGGGTACAAGGTGGTCTGTTAATGCTTTTCACATTTATTTATCTAATCATTTTAGCAATAATTAAAAGTTATAAAAACCGAAAATATCAGATCTTAGCCGGTTTATTAACGATAATTATTATTGGCTTAGTCGATACGCCGTATTGGAAAAATGATTTGGTAATCATTTTTTGGATATTTTTAACATTGGGAATCGTTAGTAAACCATAAAACCAACTAATATTTTATGAAATTCATTCTATTTTTTATCATTACTTTTGGATTTTCTTATTTAATGATTATCAATCGTGTTAAAATTGCTGATTATTATGTTCAAATTAGCAAAAAAGATATTTCGAAAGAACAAAAGAAAAGTGATTTTATTTGGGGAACCAGTCTTAATCCTTTTCCGACTGGTAAAATTGATCAAAAAGAGCTTGACGGAATAATTGCGTCGCTAAAAGATTTAGGAGTTAAATATGTTCGGCTCGAATATCCAAACGATGGTCAAGAACCGGCAACTCACGAGCCAACAATCAAAAAAGTTTTTGACGCTGGTTTTGAAGTAGTTTTATTGATTCAGCCCCAAAAAGCCTATAATGAAATCGGCGATCCCTATCAAGACGGTTTTGATATTGCCCAAAAAATTTCTAAATACTATCATTATATTAATTATTTTCAGTTAGGAAATGAGCCAGCAACAGATGCGATTAAGTTGGGCTGGTCTGGTATTGTTGGCAACGCTTATGAGCCGGAACGTTATCAAAAAGTTTCGACTTGGCTAAAGGGAGCTAGCGAGGGAGTAAAAATAGGCAATAGTCAAGCTAAAAAAATTATTACCGGACATTGGCTCCATATTGCTTTTATAGATATGTTAATCAATGACGGAATTCAATTTGATATTATTGGTTGGGATTGGTTTGCTGAAAAGAGCAATATTTTAAGTGTTGAAACGGATAAAGGGGAGGTAAAAGTTCTGGACAGAATTGCATCGCTTGGAAAAGATGTTTGGATAATGGAGTTTGGCGAAAGGGGTGATGATGAGAAAGCACAAGTTGAATATTATCAAGTTCGGCTAGATGAAATAATAAAAAGCGGTAAAGTTAAAGGCATCATCAATCTTAACCTTTACGATCAAGCATTTTTGCTCGGTGGACCAAATCAGTACAATGGGATTCTAAGTCTAAAGAAAAATAGCACTGGTCAATTTGAGTTAGGCGAACCAAGACCGGCATATAATATTTTAAAACAATTTATTGCCAATAATTGAGATGTAAATTATGAAAAAATTTCAGAAAAAACAACTTTTGCACTGGCAGAATATTGTAATAACCGTAATTGTGCTTGGTTCGGCTTTTCTGATGTTCTATAAAGTCGATATGACAGCCATTGTTGGATTTGATCAGGGCAATCATCTAAATCCAGTTGCCGATTCAATTCGGAACAAAAATATTTTGTTTCAAGGACCGGCGGCTTTAGAAAAAGGTGGCTATAAAGCCTATTTAGGTCCGTTCTATTACTATTTATTAGCGATTCCATTATTATTAACTGATTTGAACGCTTTGTCAGCCAGTTATTTTTCAGGAATTTTAGCTCTAATTTCAGTAGTTTATAGTTATTACTTAGTTAAAAAAATTTTTGATTCTTCAGCCAAGGGAATAATCGTGGCTTTTATTTTGGCTTTTACTTATAAATTTACCGCTATGGGAAGAGGATTTACTAATCCGTTTTATTTATTGCCATTTTTATTGATGTTGATGGACAGTGTTTGGACAATCAGCCAGAATAAAAAAGTGCATTGGGGTTGGTGGGCGTTTTTTGGCTTTAGTTTGTCGGCAACATTACAAATTCACTCTTCTTCTTTTTTACTAATTTTGCCAATTTTTATTTATCTTTTTTGGAAAAAATCGTATTATCAAGGGATCAAAAATTGGTTAATTGCGTTGGCGATATTTTTGGCACTCTATTCTCCATATATTTTTTACCAAGCGACTCACGATCTGGCTGATATTCGTCAATATTATGGCGCCTTAGTTAAAGCAGAGGATCCGAGCACCGTTGAAAATCTTGGTTTAATGGCTTCGGTTGAGCGAGTAACGACCAGTTTAGATGTTTCAATGCAAAGTTTTATTCGGTGGGGAAACGGAGAGAGAAAATTGAGTATTACGATTGGGTGGGTTATAGCTTTAATCACAACCATTATTTTTACATTTTTTGGTCGAAAAAAACTCAAAGATTGGTATCTGTTCTCCACACTTTGGGTGCTTCTTTTTTTGGTTTCATCCGGGCTATTTAGATTTCCATTATGGGATTATTATTTTATCGCTATTTATCCAATGCTTTTTATTACATTAGCTGATATTTTGGGATATTTAATTTCAAAGACAAAAATTTGGGGGACAGTCGTGTTAATTATCGTTGGCGGTTATTATATTTATTCAAATAGCCAACCTATTTTTAATGAAATTCATCAAGGAGAGATTCGAGCGACTCACGATCCGGTTCAACCCTCAGATCTGCTTTATATTGATTTAAGAAACTTGGCTAATTATATTGTGGAGGATGCACAAGGTCAACCAGTCCAAATTAATGTCTGCTATAAATATTTTTATCCAGGTTGTTTTTCCTATCAGCCAGCTTACGATTTTTTATTTAAGTGGAATAAAAAATTGGACTGGCGAGATTCAGCTGATATAATTT
>PFQF01000006.1 GCA_002793435.1 Candidatus Berkelbacteria bacterium CG_4_10_14_0_2_um_filter_35_9_33_12 | reverse complement strand
TGAACTTTTTTACAATCATATTTTACCTCCGATTATTATTCAATTTATTTATTTTTTACAATTTTTACAATCATTATTTATTATTTTTTAAAAAGGCGTAAAAGATTAGATTAAAAAAGTTTTTAATAGATTCTTTTACGCCCTAAAGTTTATAACCCTAAAGCTCCGTTATCCACAATGTGCAATTTTACCGTTTTTACCTGCAAAAAATACATTACAAGCAATATATTTGTTTGTCAAATTTAGTATAGTTTTTGCGCTTGCAAAATTTTATGTAATCAAAAATAGACTGCCAACCCAGCAGTCTATTTTTGATTTTTTTAAATTTTACACTCTCCTCCTTATTGTTTAATTTTAAATTAATATTTCGGTTTGTAGTTTTGTATTTTGGTCATTTGAAATTGATTAGAAATTAGAAATTAATAATTAGAAATTGGAGTAATTTATTTATGAATTACGACCGTTGTTCCAATTTCCGTCCAATTGTACAGAGTTAAAGCATTTTCAGTTGAAAGTCTAACGCAACCATGCGAAATCGGTACACCTAAATGATTTTCCCCTTCTTTATAACCATTTGCCCATTCCGGAAGTGCGTGCAAACCATAGGTTGATCCAATAAACGCCATCCAATAAGGCATATAAAGATTGTATTTTGAAGAATAAGCTCTTGGATTTTTATTATTAATGGTAAAAGTACCGTTGGGTGTTGGCATACTCCACTTACCGCTTGAAACAACAAATTCATAGTCTTTATTTTGACCGTTGAAGGCGGCTAATCTTTGAGTTGATAGATCAATTTCAATATATTTTCCGACGTTTAATCCGGGTTGAAAAGGCTGTTCAACAATCTTGGCAGTCGGATCAGCCTCAACAAATTCGAGTTCAATATTTTTTTCTTGACCCAAATTGTCTAAAATATCTTTTTTAAGTTTTTCAATATTTAATTGACTACCCTTTTTGCCATTATCAACTACTTCACCATTTTGGTATTTAACAACCGGGTTGGCTTTGACAGACAGTTTATTACTTAATGCTTCGAGATATTTATCAATTTTTGCTTCTTCAACAACTGCTTTAACTTGATTATCGGTCTGCTCAAAACCAATTAGAGCACTGATCACCTTAACTTCGATTTTTTCCTTAATTTTTTTATTCTGTATTAACGATAATTTTGTTTTTAAAATATTTTCAATCTCAGTTTTAGTTCTAGACAAATCTTCTAATTTAATATCTGCTCGTGTTTCAACCATAGTTAATTCGTATTCACCGCTAAATGGATTATTAGTTATTAAATTGGCTAATTGATTAAAATCAAATTCTTGACCATTGATTTCTTTAACTTCGGAAATTATTCCGTTAGTAATTTCCAATTTAGCGTTTTGTGCTGGTTGATATTTTTCAGGTAATTTATTTATTTTACTCAGTATTGCATCTTCATTGTATATTACTGGTATTGATATATTCTTTGCATATGCAATTTTATCAAATGAACGGTTAATTTTTTCAGCTTCAACAATTGATTTAACTGGGTCGTATATTAATCCAATTTCAGTTTTATCTCCTTGGAACAAAATATCACTTCCATATTTAAAAATAATTTGGTTAGGTATTTTAGCGCTAATAATTTGATAAGCGTTTATTTTATCTCTAAACCCAATTTTTACACCACCAACACTTACATTAGCAATAATTAATTGACATTTGACAAACATCAGTATAATCACTAGTAATAAAATTACAATAGTGGAAGTAATTGTAATCAAAAGTGCAATTTTTTCTCTCTTCATACTTATTTAAATAATGATTTAATCCAACCAACAACTTTATTTAATTGATTATTATTGCTTTTTGCACCTTTAGTTTTTGACCCATCTGATGCAAATAATTGTACAATTAAAGTTTTACTTTCTCCTTTCATTGTTCCATTTACAACCGCAATGCCAATTTCCTGATAATCAGAATCAAGCATATTTTGATAATGGGTTGGTGATTTTACCCACGCATTAAAAGCATTGTCTTCGTTGGTAAATCCAATCGCTAAGTTTTCACCGGCGAAATTGTAGTCATAACCAGAAACTTTTATAGCATCCCAAGGGCTTAAGCCATTAATTACAAAATGATCAAAATATTGTTTTGAGAACATATCCTGAACCCTAAGATAAGCAGCTTTTTCTAACTTCTCATTAACAACAAGTAATTCTTTACCTTTTTCCAATCTTAAATTATTAACTAACTTATAAACTCGATTTGTTTCGCTGGATGCATAAGCATAATTAGAGATAAGCAAAATAAGCAAAATAAAAACAGCTACCGAAGCTATCTTATTAATGCTGACTGATTTTAACTTTTTAATTGGGTTGGTCATCGTTTTCTTCCAACCCTTTAGCCAACTACAGATCTATCATACCACAAATTTCTCACCCTGTCAAGTTACAAGTTGCAAATGCAACTTGTATAACTATTTATTAATACTGGTGCAGGATATTACATATTGTTCGAACTTATTTTGGGGAAATCTTTTCTCCAGAAAATAGTTTTCTCAAAACCGAGTCCGAATTGAAGCCCCGCCACATTGCCTGAATATTTGGAAGGCAGAACCCCAAAAAGAAAAAAGTCCTTTCCATTTTAGAAAAAATCGGGTATGCATAAATCAGAAAAGTAAGGAACATTTTTTCTCTTTGGGGTTGTCGAGTGAAGCGAGGCGACGGCGGAACGATACGAGCGTACGAGACAACTTCAAACCATCACGCACGGAGTGCGTGATGATATTGTTTGTTTTGGAAATAAGGTTGTTCTAACTTGGTGCGCTCGGTAGGATTCGAACCCACGACCACCAAGGTATAAGCTTGGCGCTCTTACCGCTGAGCTACGAGCGCAACAATTTTATAGTATCAAATTTCCAACTTTAATTCAATAATATTTTAATTAGAATTAGAGTTTCTGATTACTATTTGTTCTGCTAAGATTGATAACAAAAATGAAAATAGATATAAATAATTACTACTAGACATTCGAACAAAACTAATCGATAAGATCATAATAAACAAATGATAAAACCACGAAAATTGATAATTGAAACTAGCTTTTTTGTAATATTTTATCATTTTATTATAAATAATAATTAATTTTTTTGGGCTGTATTGATTGATTGATAAAATATTTGAACCCATATTTTCGTTAGGATTATCGATGATAAAATTAACAATATTGTTATTTTCAAAAATAAATTTTCTTGAGACTTGAATGAATATTTTATTTTTTTGTTTTTCCGCCTTATTCTCAATATATTTTTTTTTCTCTAGCTCAGCCATATTCGAAATGATTCTGTTTTCTGTGATATTTTTAAGTCGTGATAATAATGTTGATTTTTCTTCTCCAGATAAATAGGTAAGGTTAATTTCTTGTTTAATAAATTTTTCATTCATTTGACTATAATCTGCTTGAGGAAAACAATTAAATATCATCAATCCAATTACCTCTCCCGGGTTTTTTTCATATTTTTTTTTAATTGCGGATGTTTTCGCTAAAACTAAAACAGTTTTCCCTTGATTTTCAAGTTTAATTTTTTCTCGTAGCAAAACCCCAACTACGATGTCTATTTCTTTCATTAATTTCATATTGCCAATAGCAAAATTTTCATTATTAATTCGACCAGTAATTCCCATACCCTGAAATCTATTAACGTGAGATATGTAATGCTTAGCCAATCCTTTTGTCTCAGCCTCAAACTTTACTGCTTCCGATAAAGAATGATCATCGTTTTGCATTAAGCTTGAAGCAATTTGTAAAACATATTTTGGATTTGAAGCATGAATATTTTCTAAAACATATTTGTCATTTGTAACAACACCACGAATATCAAGAAATATATCTCGACACTGGGAAATTTTTTCAACTATTTGATTATTTGAGTATTCTGTATCATACTTACCAATAATTTTTTTACATTTTATAAATGGTAAAAGGGTGGCATAATTAAAAATTTTTAAATTGGACGAAAACAAGATGATTAATAATAGCGAAATTATCAAACTATACTTGTCAATAAAAATATTATTTAAAATAAAAGCGCAAATAAGAAAAAATAAAATAACAATCCAGCTAATTAATTCGTAGCTTGAAAGAGATTTTTTTTCTATTAAAGATAAATCGGTTTTTCGCTCTTGAGAACCATCAATAATTTTAGGCGAATTATAAGATCGATAATATAAATAGTAGATTAGAGCAATTAAACTAATTTGGATTATAGTGGTAGTACGCTTAAAAATAACTAACTCTATGATTGAAAAGACCGTCCCGATGATTAGCCCAAGACTAACAAATCCTTCTCGAGAAAGTAAGTGTTTAAATGAAATAGTATCAACATATGAACTTTTCCCCATTAATAACCTTATTAATAATCTTTTTATTTTATTTTAGCACCTTGTTTCTTAAGCCAATCTCTTAAAGTTACTTCTTCTTGATAGCCAACTAATTTTTCTCCGCCTTCTGAAATAAAAGACGGGGTGCCATCAATTGTATATTTATCATAGAGCGAACTATCTTCATAAACATTCATACTTTTGACTCGAAATCCATCTTTAGCAATTGTATTTAATATCACTTCTTCTTTCTGACACCAACTACAGAGTGGACTCCAAAAATACATTACCGGTGATAAATCGTCAAAATATATTTTTTTTTGATTAGCAATTGTTGTCTCAGTAATGCTTTTATCAGCCGAGAGGTTAGACTGAGAATTACTATATGCCATAATCAATCCAAAAATTACAACTGTCAAAACAATGATGCTAAGTGTGATATTTTTCATTTTGCTCCTTATGCTTAATTTTAGTTTAGTATACAATATAAATCTAAAAAAACAAAATCATTATTGTTCTTGACAATTTGTTAAGTATAAAATATATTTTAATAACAAAATTCGCAACTGAACAATCGAGGGAGATGGGTATGTTCTGCAAAAGAATTGTTTTTTTAATAATTTGCGCCTTAACATTACTAACGCTAACATCTAGAAGTAAAACCTATGGAAGTGTGTTTGTTAAAGGGTTGTACCATATTCATGATAATTATTCCGACTCGTTAATTTCGACTCAAAATTTAGCGATTGAGTGCAAAAAAAATGGTTGTAAATTTATTGTAACTTGTAATCATAATGATTGCCGAACTACCAATCACTCAAAAACCTATATTTTACCTGAATGGAGCGATTATTTTCTAGGAGTTAATAAGGCTCACCCACATAAATCTGTATCGGAAACAAAAGAAGTAAATTATGTAAGAGAAATTATTGATGAATATCAAAAAATTTCACAAGAAATTGGTATTATAATTATTCCGGGAGAAGAAATAACGGCAAACCAAGATGCGTCAAATTGTTTACTTCACATTCTGTCACCTTTTTATTGTTTTGATGATAGTTATAATTTCACCAGTTTTCAAAAATATTATGATATTGAATCGATTCTAAAAAATTTAAAAGATAATCGGCGTTTGGCTGGGTTAGCCCATCCATTTTTGGATAAAACTCAAACTATTTCGGATGATCAATGGCACCAATTTAATCATATTGGTGTTCTACATCAACTAAATATTAAGAATTTTGGGATAATTTTTGAAAAATATTTAGTAGAAAATAATTATCGTCTTAAGAAAAATTTACCGCTTTTAGGAGTTACTGGTGATAATGATTATCACAAAGCACCAGTTGAAGTTAAATATCTAGAAAATCTTAACAGCCGTTTTACTTTTGTTTGGTTAAAAGATAATGAAGAAATAACTGAAAAAAATATCTTAGTTGCTATTAAAAATGGTCAAACTTATGCCAGTCTTGGCAATCTGACTTTAGAAAATATTAACTATATTCCGGGCGTTATTGCCACAAAAACAGATAATCAACTGAAATTTTTTATCAAATCGGTTAAACCAAATATTTCAAGTATGGCTTTAAATTATAATCTGGCAGTTTATTGTAATGGCAATAAAATTTTTGGCACTGAGGTCCCAAATTCAACACAAATAAAAAATAATTTCTTGGTCCCATTTAATGTTGATATTCCTTGCGAAGAAGAAAAAATGTATTTTGTTATTCAGGCATTTTACCCTGATTTTTTACTTGACAAAACTAAAATTCAGTTTACTCAATTAGTTACTTCGCCAATCATTATTAATCCAACACCATTGGAAGAAAAAGAATATTTCTGCGATTTTCAAGGTGATGTTTTCCAAAAAAAAATCCAAATGGAAATTGCAGTTAAAACTGTTTTACTGAAGAAATTTAATGGTGAAAAATATAGTTATAAATGGTTGGTTATTTCACGACCAAACGAGATTGAAACTTGCTCAAATATGATCGATCAGGGACAAAATTTTTCGTTAATTATCGCCAATATTAATCGGCTTTATTATGTAAAAACTTACATAAAAGATAATCAAACATTTGGCGATATTTATGCTTATTATCCAATTGAGCTACCATCAATTATTCAATTGACTAAAACACATAATTGTGTCGATATTTTAGATTGGAATTTCAATAAAAATTCAATGACAATCCTAACCAACAAAATCGAAAAGGGTAAATATAAAGTTTTTGACTTTTCACTTGATTTTGACCAAAAAATTACTAATGTTCGCTATTTAAGCGAACAAATAGTTAAAAAATATCAAAAAAGAAATATTGCTTACAAACTCGATTATTTCAATTTTGAAAAGATGATTTTGCACGGACAGAAAGTTTCTGTCTCAGACGATTTTATGACGCAAAATATTGGAATTAATAGTTTGACTAATGTAAGTATCTACAATTCAACTGAATTTGAAAGATTAAAACAACATGAATTTCGGGATATGGAAAGTCTAGCTATATTTGGTAAAGACGATTCTTGGCTTGGCTACAAAATAAAATATGATCCAAGTGAAAAAATTTACTTCATAGTCAATCTTAATAATTTACGACCAAATCGAACTTTTTATCTCATTTTTCAAGGTTGCGGAAAAAGTTATCACTTTATCCTAGATTGGAATAAAATTAAAACTTATCTACCATTTTATAATGAAAGTGCTTATTTCTTGCTAGCCACGATTGCTGGTGAAAAATTAACTCTTGGAAAATATAAATTAACTTTATTACAATACAACGGATCAAGTCGTAGTAACTACGATTTTATTCTTAGAAGAGATAATATTTTTTTGAAATAATATTGCCCCCTGCAAATACAGGGGGTTTTTCTGATCTGTGGATAACTTTATTACTTTAGTTTCGCTTTTTGTCTGTATTAATTAATTTTACAGATTTGGTCTTTGTTCGCTTTTTATTTATTATTCCTGTGGATTAAGGTGTGGATTACTTATTTTAATCTTGACAAAATATATTATTTATTTTATTCTATTGTATATTCGTACCTGAAAAGGAGTTAAGAATGAAACAATTAGTTCCATCTTTTCTAGTAATATATAGAGCTGACATTATTCAACGATTATTTAATTTATTTTTTGACTATTTTAGAATTGCGGAACAGCAAAACTTTGAACAAGCTATAAGTTCGTAATAATAATGTTTTAACTAATGATGAATTTGTTTGGCGATTGGTTCAAAGCAATATATTCAGAAATAATGATAATTTAATCGTTGTACTCGAAATTATTGATAAAAATGACTTAATCCAAGTCAAAACTTATCTAAAAAAATTATTTGAGTCAGAAAATCCAGTTAAAATCGAGAAAGTAATCGTTATATTTGGCGATGAATCAATCGCTTATCAATTTGATCGTTTGATTAAAAAATTTGATAAAGCACAAATCGAACTGTTGATTTTAAGTAAAAAATATCGTCAACACAAAAAACGCTTAGCAGAATCTCTTCTGACTGAATTGAGAAAAATTTTTTATGGTAGTGCCAGTATTTATTAATAATTAACGCTATATGAAAAACCCAAAACTCTTGTGCCACAAGGGTTTTTCTTATTTATTTTGAGCTATATCCTTTATAAAGAACCGTTAATAAAGTTAGTCCATATCCAACCCAATAATCAAAAGCACTAAAAATTGCCATACCGGTAAAGCGAACTGAAATTAATAGGTCGAGAATTAAACCCAAAACAATAAATATTAAACCATAGTAGAAAGCTGTTTTGAAATTATTTATTCTAAGTCGAGTCGCAACTATCCAAGTGGCTACGATTGAAAAAAACCACATAATGCCATATTTTGTCCAGTCGCCAAAACCATAACCAACTACGATTGATGTAACGATAAACATCGTTGCCCAAATAACTGTTCCGTAAATTAAAGCTCGATTTATTTTTAAACCTTCAATTTTAATTATATCTTTCATGCTAAAACCCCATTTCTTTTTTGGCTTGTTCAATTTTTATTCTTGCTTCTTTGTGTAACGCACGAGCATTATTGGATAACATTTTTTCAATTTTATCAGGATCAGCCATTATTTCTCGATATTTTTTCTGAATCGGAGTCAATTTTTCAATTATTTTTTCAGCTAAATAACGTTTTAACTCAACGTATTGAATAGTTTTATTTTCAATCGCTTGAATAAATTCAGAAATTTTTTCTGGCTTTCCAAACGCTTCAACTAAACCAAGTAAATTTTTTACCGCTGGGGATATTTTACCGGCTTCACCGGTAGCAGTAACCGCACCCATAATTTTTTGAGTAATTATTTCAGAACTATCGCCAAGGGCAATACCGCCGGTGTCGGTTTTTGACATTTTTTTTGTTGGGTCTTTGAGTGACATCACTCTTTTAGTTTTGGTTAATATAGCTTTTGGCTCGACAAAAATTTTCCCATAACGATGGTTAAATTTACGAGCAATAATTCGAGCTAATTCGACATGCTGAACCTGATCTTCGCCAACTGGAACTGTATCAGTGTTATAAATCAGAATATCTGACGCCATCAGAATTGGATAATTCAATAAACCAGCTGTAATATTCTCTTTTGAAATATAATCAGATTTTTCTTTGTACTGTATCATGCGAAACAATTCGGAAACAGGCAACACAGTTGATAATATCCAAGCTAACTCGGTATGCTCTGGCACCTGTGATTGACGAAATAATCTAGTTTTCTCTGGATTAATACCACAAGCGATTAGCCACGCAACCAGTTCTAAATTTCGCTGATGAAATTTATCCTTTTCGTATGGAGTCGTGATAGCATGATAATCAACAACTGAAAAAATACACTCATTTTTCTTTTGTAACTCCAACCAATTTGAAATTGCACCTAAATAGTTTCCAATATGTAATTCTCCCGATGGTCTAATCCCCGAAAATATTTTCATAATATAACTATATTATAATTAAGCAGATTTAACAAGATTTTTTTAGATAATATTAGCCTAATTTACCTAATTTACATTTTATTTACTATCTAATTTAAATTAATATCAATTTGGTAACTTTCAGTAATATTACTACTAATAATGCTAAATAATAATATTCCTCCCGATATATACGCAACACCTGAACAATTCTGAACCATATTAACTATATTTATTATACACAAATCTTCCGATCGGAAGATTTGTGTATAATTCTAAAATTTATAGCAGAAATAATTATTTAAGATTTTTGGTTGATAATATTTTTTGCTCTATAAAATAAGTAATAATCACTTCTTCGTTCTGTATCAACTCTGATATTGCTATTAAAACATATTTTGTAATTTGCAATTTTTTGCATATGAATTTAATTTCGTTAGTACAATTATAAGGATATACATATACACTTTTCTGAACTTTATAAAATCCAAATTCATATAGTTTTTTTCTCAAAATCCCTCTTTCAAAATGCTGTTTTTCTGGAATATCAAAAACTACCAGACGCCATTTCTTATCCCAATCTGAATGCTGACAAATTTTTAATGTTTTTAAAGATTGATTTTCAAGATATTTTCCACCTAATTTCGTTAATTCAATATATGTTTTTTTATTCTCAACAAACGTTTTTATATAACCTTTTTGTTTTAGATATGCAATCGACCGATAGGTGCTAATTTTATCAACCTCTCGCCACTTTTGATAATTTATTACTGTCTTTCTGTAACCTTTTTCCGCATAAAAAAAGGGTAAGCTAAGATCGAAAAGCGTTAATAACACTTCTTTTGCTCCAAGCCAAATTATTTTTTTAGTTGTTTTTTTCATATTTTTTATTTTCCACTCACATTTATATTATACCTTATATTATACACAAATCTTCCGATCGGAAGATTTGTGTATAATCATTATTTGAATAATAGAGTTTGAAAAATAAATAGAGTTGTTTCTGGTATAGTTGGAACAACAAGTAATTTACAAATATATATGACGGATATTAAATAATAAATACAAAATCCAACGACAGGAGGTTTTCTTGACAAAATATATTTTATCTGGTATAGTATTGAGGAATTCGAACCTGGACATGGAGGAGAAAGAAATGATAACAATGATGGCAATGTATTTGAACACTGTTTATCAGGCAAATTTTGATTATTTTTGGACTTTTATTGGTGATATTATTTTATTTGAACTTATTTCAGGAAAAACTACAAATAAGATAAAAATTAAAAAAGATAGTTCTGAGGATAATTGATATGGTTAAGAACAATCTTAAAAATATAATAACCATGTCTTCTCTATTCTTATTGATATTTTCATCAATTTCTTTTGCCCAAAATTGGGATAATTATGAAGGAAGGCTCCATCCGGATGGAAAGTTCCATAATCTAGATGGACGATTAAATAAAAATGGAAAATTTCATAATCTAGATGGACAATTGAATAATAAATACAACCAACGTGCCCCTAAAAATATAAAGGTAAAAAAATCAATTGATAAGCCCAAGGTGTCTAGTAAAGTCCCAGAAAAAAATTATAAATCACTCATTCACAAATTATTACTGGTATAATTCTATCACTATTGAGTACTCTTTTACTCGTATATTGTATAAAAAAAGATCATCTATTAATAACAAAACGAAAGCACTATTAATATGTATTGGGATTATTTTAATAACGGTAAGCAGTTATATCTTTATACCATTTGTTATACATTAAGGATCTACATCCCCCGTCATCTACAGGGGGGAATTTTTTTGAATAATCACTTTAGCGTAATATAAAAAAATTGGCGTTTGCCGATGGTTAAAAGTTTTTTTTGAGAATCTAGTTCGATTTTTTGATCGATTTTAAGAGTTTCACCGGCTAATTTTACTCCGTTTTGATCGAGTAATCTTTTAACTTCACTGCCTGAACTGTCGGGTAAAACTATTTTTAATAAATCTTGAACTTGAATATTTTTTTGTTCAATTTCAATAATTTTAATATCACTGGGTATCTCTTTTTTTTGAAAAACAGAGACAAAATGCTGCTCAGCGCTTTCTGCTTCTTTTTCATTATAAATAATCTTTACAATTTCAAAAGCTAAAATTTGCTTAATATCTCGAGGATTTTTGGTTTTTAAATCACTCTTAAATTTATCAATTTCATTCATTGGATAACGGGTGCAATGAATAAAATAATCAATAATTTCAGCATCGTTTATTTTCATCACTTTACCAAACATATTAATTGGGCTGTCGTCTAAATTGATCGTATTCCCCCAGCTCGAGCTCATTTTACGTCCATCCGTTCCCATAATTAAATTGGTCA
Organism: Candidatus Berkelbacteria bacterium CG_4_10_14_0_2_um_filter_35_9_33_12; assembly: GCA_002793435.1. Lineage (GTDB taxonomy): Bacteria > Patescibacteriota > UBA1384 > GWA2-35-9 > GWA2-35-9 > GWA2-35-9. The sequence goes on along the minus strand of PFQF01000006.1, from coordinate 1,154 downwards.
TTAAAACATCTTGTGGTGTTTGTCCAAAATAGTTTTGCATCGTCCGTCCCGCCAAAAGATTGAATCTCTGATCAGTCCCACCAATTTCAACATCCGCCCTAATCGCCACACTGTCATAACCTTGCATTAACGGATACAATACTTCCCGTAATGAAACTCTTTTGCCAACCATTAATCTTTTTTTAATATTATCTCGAGCAATAAAATCGGCGACTGAAAATTGATCGGCTTGGACCGAAATATCGTTAAAATCAAGCCTCGCTAACCAACGAGAGTTAAATTTAACCTCTAAATTCTTTGCGGATAATATTTTTCGAACTTGGCGCAGATAATTTTTAAGATTATTTTTTACCGTACTCTTATCAAGCATTGGTCGTTCGCTCTCTTTGTCGGAAGTATCACCAACTAAACCGGTAAAATCACCAATAATAAAAACTATTTTATGCCCTAATTCTTGAAAATCACGCAACTTTAAAAGCGGAATTGCTCTGCCCAAATGAATGTCCGGACTGGTTGGGTCAATACCAAATTTAATTCGTAATTGTTGACCTGATAGTAACTTTTTTTCTAGGTTTTTTTTGTCAATTACTTCATCTACCCCTCGATTCAAAAGCCCATCGATTTTTTTTTTGTTAATATCAACCGCCATGCTTATAGTATAGATAAAAATAACACTGATGTAAAGTTAAAATTGATTGAAAATAAGTCAATTTTAGATTAAAATATGAATTGTTATTGGGGAGTAGTCGAATGGCAAGACGTCTGCCTCTGGAGCAGAAGATTGAAGGTTCGATCCCTTCCTCCCCAGCCAAATAAACGCTAAATAAATAAAACCTTATCTAAGGTTTTATTTAGGGTATAGTCAAATTTTTGCCACCAAATTTAATAAATAATTCGTCTGTTCTTTAACATTTAAGCTTCTGTGATTGTAACGCCAGACATATTCACCAAGATAGTAATGTAACCGTGATTTTCTGATACCACCCTTGGCAACTAGCTTTCGTTTTAAGTATCCCCAGAAACCTTCTAAACCATTGATATAATTGCCTGATTTTGATACATATTCTTTCTTGTGCTCCACTAACCGATGGACATATCCTTTTGAAGCAATACCGGTATATCCTCGCCATGTATCGGAATAAATAGTTGATCCG
>PFQF01000026.1 GCA_002793435.1 Candidatus Berkelbacteria bacterium CG_4_10_14_0_2_um_filter_35_9_33_12 | reverse complement strand
TACCGCCAGCGTTTGTCCTGAGCCAGGATCAAACTCTCAAAAAATTATGAGAAAAACGAATAATTTATTGCCCTATCAAATGACGGGGCAATTATTGTTAACTTCTCACAATGTATTAAACTATGAGTTGCCCTGCATTCGCAGGGCTTCTCGCAAATTGGTAAAAATTTATATTCTTGCAACCGCAACAGATGTAAAACATTAATTATTCATTAAAAAAACAGCTGTTGTGGATTGCTTCCACAATTGTCAAAGATCAAATTGTATTATTACTACCTTGTATTATACAAAAGCACTTATTACTTGTCAACAACCACCAAAACATTACTTATAATAAATAGTACTTATTAATCCGTGAATTCAAAAGTTGAAAGAATTTGGTCAGTAGTTTTTGAATCATCATCATTATAGATAGTATCAATTATTGTAAAATACAATTTTTCATGTTTCAGATACATACTACACACAGCAGGATAGCTTAATTGACAAAATTTTTCCCCGTCTGACTCAATAAATTCTGAATTATGGGCATATTTTTTTTCATTCAAAAAAGTCACATCAGTTGGTAGTTTCGTGCTCGTGCTATATTTTATAACGATCTTATGAGGCTTGCTATTGTCAATCATACTCACTCCACTATATTGAGAAAATAAAATGTATGTATTCGGATACTTAAAACTAAATCGATATCCGGAATTATTAAATATTTTCCAATCATTAGTTATTGTTGATGTTGTGTCAGAAACAAAAGTCAATGTTATCGGAAATGTTTTATAATTATATATAAACGCTCCCAGTTTAGATGGCATAACTCCTCTTATTGATGGTGGCGGTAGATTGGGGCAGATTTCAATGTTTGGATTTGAACACCCTCCTATTTTAAAAGGAAATGAGTTTTCATTAAAATTCACCCATTCCTGGGCGAGACCATCAAAAGTATAAAAACTCGATAAATCTACATCTTTTCTTGCATCAACATAGCTTTTTTCTGTTGGCATTGCTAAACACTTATTAATTTCTGATCCTTTAGACGCTTGACACATATCAATAATCACTTTGATTTTTTGTATATCGATCGACTCATTAAATGGATTACCAACTTGGTTCCAGCCCGGTTGTAGGGTTATTTTATACTCTGATTCCCCGATTGCAACAAAAGACGAAGGGGCTTTTAGTGAGAATTTTTCGTTTTTATCTGAATAAATCCAAAAACCTTCGCCTGGTTGAGTTATTTTTTGGTTTTTATCAAGATCTATATATTTTTTTTTCAGCGCTTCCCAGTTCCAAACATCAGTATGTGGATGATAGAAATTAAAATTCGGGGCAGCAGGAGTGTATATTGGACCTTTCGGATCTTGATAGTATTTACCCGGTTGGGCAATCAAATTCCAACCCTTTTTAAGTTCAAAAACCGGATTTGAAATTGGAGTTGTGATTGGTGGAAAGGTTGGGGGAGTAATATCAGCACCTGATTTAGGAACAATTAAGTAAGCTAATTTAAGAACAACAAGCAACACAACTACCAATAATATCCAACCCAAATCCTTTTTCTTAAATATTTTTCTTTTCATTTTTCCTCCTTGTTTATTTGTTTAATCAATGTATTTTAAAATATAATTGATGTAAATATGATAATCCTTGAGACAATCCTTGATTGAACTATAAACTCTTTCATAATCAATTTTGTTATATTCGTGAACTAATAGATTTCTCGTTCCAACACTTTTGGCAATATTTTCTGCAAAATCAATCGGGTAAATCTTTAATTCGACAAGTCGTAAAAAGGTTTCACGATAATTCTTGGGCGGAGAAGTTTCGGCAGTAGCTTGTTCGGCAATGATGTGTTCGTTAATATCAATTGCTCGTGAAATTATTCTTTCAAGCAACCGCTCTACCGTTGCTTGTTTCATAAAATCAGACACAATTTCGTTTAATGAAAAATCTTTTAGACGAGAAAGTTTTTCTAAATCATCTTGGATCAATGATATTTTTCGTTCTACCAGATCTTTACGAATTGGTGTCATGTAATTGCTCCCGCTAATGCTTTTTGTCGTTTTTTAATCATTAATTTTTCTAAGTTGCGTAGCGACTCTCCATCAATATAATTTTTGAAAGCAAATACTTGATAATCAGCGAAATCAGTTTTATCGCCATAAAGAAGTTTCCCGCCCTGAGTAATTTCATACTTTAATAATGGGTTAGCAATTTTTAGATCAACAAGATCAAGTATTCTATAACCAATTTGAATATTACTTGATAAATCTGATGATAATTCGAGTTGTTGCTCAAATGAAAGTTCATCATTTCCAAAAAAAGCAATATCTATATCGCTTTTTTCATTTAACTTGTTTTTTGAGGCTGATCCGTAAAGAATTAAAAAACGCAAATCGTACTTTTCCCCAATCTCGTTAATTTTTTCTTGATTAATTTTACCCAAAGTATTTTTCATACAATAATCTTATCAAAATGCTTTGTTTTTTTCAATCTATTAAATTTTCTTCCCCACTTCCACCACTTGTTCAACTAATCGATTGGCGTATCCGTATTCGTTGTCGTACCAGCCAAAAACTTTGACGAGGTTGCCGGACCTCTCTATCTATTTAATCACTTTAATCGGAAACAGTTTTATCCTTGCTATTGGATAAAGACCCTTATCGTTGTCTTGGTCGTTAATTGGATCTTGTTGGTAATAGACGCCATACAAATCGTTATATACTTCCCGACTGTCAAGCCAGTCGTTGCCTATATATTGTAGTATGCCAGTGAGATTTTCCTTGATTCCTGATTTAATATTTACCCTATAAAACGGATCCATGCCATAGGATGAGTCCATCCCATAATAAATATATGATTTACTTATATTTTGAGGACGATATGTTTTCCTTGGGTCAGCTTGATTAACCGGTGGATCTTCATAATTATGTATTTTCCCGTCTACTTGGATTAAAAGAGGGTGGAGGCTATCCTGGTCGGTAATTGTGCTTCTTTTTATAGCAGAAGGTAGGTTTAGTATATCTTCTTGGACAACATCTTGTGAGTGTGACTGTGTTTCAACTAAAGAATCTTCTATGCGGATATTTGTTGCCTCCATAGTCATCAAGTCGATTTTATAGTATTCTTCAACTGCAATTATATCGTTGCCTGATGTATCCATAAGATTTGCTACAATAAGGTTGTTTTTGTTTAAACCAAGAATCTGCAGTTTTATATTTTGTTTATTAGCGTTATCGTATTTGATATTAATTGGATTAATTATGCTTTGACTGCCATTTTTTAAATTTGTAATTAAAATATCGCTTGCAATATAGTTCGGATCAGTGGAAGTTTTTACGAGCCAATTACTATTAAACTTATAAATTACTTTTTGATAGCTTCTATCGTCTCTGGAAAGTTTTTGTAGCAATAACGGCTCTTTACATTTTTCGGTTGACAAATCGCAAACAACGATTGCATCTTTCCCATTTCCATCTTTTCTGTGTCCAAAAACAACCGTTGTATCATTAGCTAACATTATTTTACCACTATCGCCGTAAAGTATTCCGTCTGATTCGTAACCATTAAATACAGTCTTAAAACTGGGAACTGTAATAATCTTTACACTATTATTCAAAAAGTTTACTACTCCTATTTGGCGGATGTTTTCACCACCAAGTTGCATCCAAATCGCATACTTGTCCGAAATTAAAGGTTGGGATAGCGGTGATGTCGCTTGAGCTAATTCGATTGGATTGGTTATGGACGGCGATATAGATTTGTAGCCATTTTTTGCTGGAGCATTCATTTGCTCGGTTCTTGTTTGCTGAATGTTTCTCCCGCCGGAAGCAACTTTTGTCTTTGTGGAAATAAGATAAAAGCTTGGTAATATTGCGATTATTATTATTGTGAAGTGAATGAAGTTACTGCCGGGACTAATACCCGAATTCAGAGAAATTTTATTATGCCAATAACCCCATAATTTTTGAGCTAATAGTCCGTTTATTAATATTAATACCGCAAGAACAGAAACTGTTAAGACATTGAAGCTATTTTTTGACAGAGTAAAACCGATGACATAAACAATTTGGAAAAGAAAATAATTTGACCCAAATGCGATTGCGCTTCCCATCATCAATGCCAATGTTGCGAGTATAAAGTAATCTTTATTATTTGACTTTTTATTGATGGAAACGATGTTCGATTGTTGTGGAATACTTGTTACAGATTGACCGGGTGCTACTGGGGTTGACAAACCCGTCGATTGGTTTGCTTGTTCTTGGGCTCTCATTTTTAAATAAGTTTTAACCTTAATTATCAGTGCGATTGCAACAATAAATGGCACAAAGAATTCGATCAATAACCCGATAGCCATTGTAGCTTCCCCGCCAATCTTAAATGCAATAAACAGACTCATTCCGATATAAGTAGCAGTTGCCAGTATTAGATATAATATAAAATGTAATATACTTTTTGTTCTTAACGCAACAACTACTGATGCGATATAAATTATTGGTGATTATTCTTGAACAATTAATCGAAATGATGAAATCATTTGATCAACAATCTGAGCATTTTTAAAGTTGGAATTGTCCTTATTGGCTTGGATTGTGGCTGCGTCGGAAGCAACAATACCAAAGTTGCCTGGGTCGTTATTTATTGTTAAAAAATTATACATAGTGTTGCCGGATAATAAAAGCACGGTTGTTGTAAAACTGGCTTTGTCCAAATAAGTAACTACTTTTGTCGCTTGTTTTTTATCAACCATTATTGTGCTCGTTTTACTTGTCATTCCAGGAACCATTGGATCGTTTGTCATACTCTGAATATATTTTTCTATTGAGTTCGGACCAGCATTATCATAAGCATTAATCACCAGATCATATGACGCTGGCGCTTCGATTTTCTGATTATTTTGATTATTAAGCGTAATTGTTTCGCCCTTTTTCCCGACTTTGCGAAAGCGTATCATAGAATCATAAACATCTTCATATTCCCAATCTGGTGGATATTGTATGCTATACTTGTACTTTTCATTCTCATATGTTTTCCAATTACTGTTTATTCTGCTATTTAGCATATTATTTGTATTTACTTTTTTTTGAGATTTAACATTGCTTAAATTATTATTAGAAAGATCTAATTTTTCTTTTCGCGATACATGCAGGGCAAATCCTGAGCCCGAGAATAGTAAAATAACAACAAGGATAATGAGCATTTTCGGTAATTTATTCTTTGCCAGATTATTGTTCTCTCTATGAGACAAATTAATAATAGCCTCATCAATAATGTGCTCCTGCCAACCATTTCCTAACAGGGTATTCTTAACGGCAATCAATGATTGACCTCTATTGACTTGTAACTTTATATATTCGTGTAAACTGCTTCTTGAATTATCGTTCATTGTGATAATAATAATTTTCCGACTTCAACAACCTGTTCTACTAACCGGCTTGCGTATCCGTATTCGTTGTCGTACCAACCAAAAACTTTGACCAGATTTCCGATGGTTTTTGTCATGGGTAAATCGATAATTGTTGAAGCAGTTGAACCAACAATGTCGGTTGAAACAATTGGTTCGGTTGAAACTTCTAAAATCCCTTTTAATGCTTCGCTTTTTGATGCTTCAAGAAATGCATTATTGATTTCATCTACCGTAACCTCTTTTTTCAAAATTGCCGTAATGTCCGAAATAGAACCCACTGCCACTGGCACACGAAGAGAAATTCCATCAAATTTTCCAACGAGCTCGGGAATTACCTCCGTAGTCGCAATCGCAGCACCGGTTGTGGTTGGCACAATATTTTCGGTCGCATTTCGAGCCCGACGCAAATCCTTATGTGGTCCATCTTGCAAAAGTTGATCTTGAGTATAAGCATGAACTGTTGTCATCAAGGCTTTTTCAACTCCAAACTTTTCTTCCAAAACTTTTATCATTGGCGCCACACTATTGGTCGTACAGGACGCATTATTAATAATCTCAGCTTTCCCGTCATATTTATTCAAACCTAAAACATAGGTTGGAACTGGATCATCTTCTTTTGACGGAGCTGAAATAATTACCTTTTTTGCTCCAGCTACGAGATGCTTCGAAGCATCATTTTTTGAAGTAAAAACGCCTGTACATTCTAAAACAATATCAACCGCCAACTCTTTCCACGGTAAATTGCTTGGTTCTTTTTCACTTAGAGCCCGAATTTTCTTACCATCAACCGAAATATTTTGTTCACTAGCGCTAACTTCATGCTCCCAAAGTCCATAATTACTATCGTGCTTCAAAAGATCGGCTAAAGTTTTATTGTCAGCCAAATCGTTAACCGCTACAATTTCAATTTCTTCTTGAAAACTGTCGTAGGCAATTTTCAATGCACTTCGACCAATTCGACCAAAACCATTAATTGCAATTTTAATCATATTAGCTCCTTGATAATATCTTCTTTATTATTTGATTTTAATAATCTAACTCTATCTTCAACTGTTTTCTCAACTTCGTCAATAGCCAACTCAAAATATTCATAAGGCTTAACTGTACTTCTGCTCAGCCCTTTTTCTAGTCCTTTTTTGAAAGCAATACGAAGCTCAGTATTATAATGTATATTAGAGAAATATTTTAAAGCCATTTTTAATTGACTGTCTAGCACACCACTAGCACCGTGCAAAGTTAAATTAGTTTCAGGAATCAATCTTAGACTAATTTTTTTTAATAGTTCTAGATCTAAATTAGCTATTTTTTTATCCATACCATGGTTTGAACCGACTGCAACTGCCAACCGATCCACTCCAGTTTCTTTTAAGTATTGATAAACATCGGTAATCTCAGTAAAACTTTTAACTAAATTTTGATGGTTATAATTTCCATCACCAATCTTTCCTAATTCTCCTTCAACTGAAATTGATTGATTATGGGTCTGGGCTAATTGAACTACTTTTTTAGTTAAATTAATATTGTAATCTAATGAATGCTCAGATAAATCAATATGAACTCCATCAAACCCAGCTTCAATTGCTTTTCTAGCTGTAATTAAGCTTTTGTGATGATCGGCATTAAGAAAAATTACCCAGTTATATTTATGACGATAGTAATCAACCGCTTTTCTAGCCAATTCATAACCAACAAACTCAGCCTCACTTTCGCTTAAAGCCACAAAAATCGGCGAGCGAGTTTTGAGACACCCATTAACAATCCCCTCTAATTGCTCGATTGATGAAAAATTAAAATGTGGCAATGATGCATCAATTTTACTAAAATAATTCAATACATTTTTAAGTCCCATGGTTTTATTTTACCACAAAAAAGCTCGTCATAATCATTTTCATCATTACAACGAGCTTTAAATTCAGAAAGCTCACATTTTACTCACTAACAGGAGGCGTGGCTTCGGGTGTTTCAGGAGTAGGAGTCACAGGCATTTCTTCTCCTGGAGTCGCTGGTGCCGTTGGAATGTCAGCTGGTTGGGCTGGTTCCTGAACCGGCACAGGTATAACTGGCTCTTCAGTTGGAGTTGGAATTATTGGTTCCGATGGCATAGGAGCTTCTTCGACTGGTGGCACTACCGGTGGAACAGTTGTTGTATCATCTGCTGGCGCAGAAGTTGGTGGCATAGTTGTATTTAAATCGTCCATTTTTTTCACCTCCTTTCAATTTATAATTTATTTTTAATTAACCTGATTTAAAGCTCTATCAATTTTCAAAACGCTTATAATATTCTTAGCGACTATTTCACTCATCTTTTCTCTTGCTTCTAGTGTGGCAGATCCTATGTGCGGTGTCAAGATAATATTTTTTAAACCTTTGAAAATCGCCGGAATTTTTGGTTCATCTTCCCAAACATCCAACCCGGCTGAAAATATTTTACCGTTTTTTAATACTTCTGCCAAACTTTTATTATCAATTATGCCACCACGAGCAGTATTGACTAAAATAGCATTTTTTTTCATCAAATTAAATACATCTTTCCCAATTAAATGGTAGGTTTTCTCATTCAATGGCACATGGATTGAAATAATATCGCTTCTCTCAAACAACTCTTTTAACGGCATATGTTTGGCTTTCAATTCTAACTCGAAACGATCATCTCTTTTTAAATCGTAATAAATAATTTTAGTTTTAAAACCATAGTAACCAATTTCAGCCACAAACGAACCAATTCTCCCCAATCCGACAATGCCTAAAGTTTTTCCCCAAACTTGCGGTCCCAACCAACCAGATGGTTGCCAGAATTTATATAATCCATTCTTAATATCTCGATTACTTTCTAAAACCCGACGAGCTGAAGCTAAAATTAATGCCCAAGTATGTTCAGCGACCGCTTCGGTTAATATTCCCGGTGTATTAGTTACTATAATGTTTTTTTGCTTGGCTGATTCAATGTCAATATTATCAAAACCGACTGCATAATTAGCAATTATTTTAAAATTTGGACCTAATTTGTCAATTAAATACTGATCTATTCTATCGAAAAGCATTGTGATAGCACCATTATATTTAGGTAATATTTTTTCAAGTTCTCTTGGTCTAAGTGGTCTTTTTTTATGATTGACAACTACCTCAACCCCACGATCACGCAAGTATTTTATCCCAATTTCGTTTATCGGATAGGTGACAAATATTTTCATTAAATCTCCCTAACTTTAATTCTCATTTTTCGACTAGCGACAATTTCATCAATCAAACTTTTTCTTAATATACCTCGTTGTGGTCCAATTTCCTGAATAACTGATTCAGAATTGACCGCCCCATATTGCAAACAATCGGCGACATTTTTACCTTTCAAGTAGGCAACTGTAAAACTGGACGCAAAAGCGTCACCCGCACCAGTTCGTTCAATTGACTTGACTTTCTCATCAATATCTAAAAAGTAAAATTGATTATCGGTATAACTATAGGCACCTTTTTCTCCATTGGTAATCACCACAATTTTGGGACCTAAATCGTATAATCGCAAAAGTAACGATTTAATACTAATTTTACAACTACTTTTGGTCATTAATTCCGCCTCTTCACGATTGACAAATATTGCTTCTGAATTAGTCAACAACCGAGACACTTTTCGATTTTTAGTCACTAATTGAAAAGTCCCCGGCTGATAAAATAAGCGACTTTTATTGATTTTAATATTGGCTAAAAGTGAATCGATTATTTTGTCCCAAGAATCGTTCATCGAAGTTAGATAGATCGATTTGGCTTGTATTTCCTTCGGAAAAATATAGCTCCATTTTTCGTGATAAATCAGAATCGTTCTCTCGGAAAAATAATCAATTATAAAAGACGCATTTGATCTTCTTTTGTTGTCAAATTCAACAAATTTAGTTTTAATATTTTCGAGTTTAAATTTATCTAACGCTCGGTGCCCAACATCATCACTACCTAAAATTGTCCAAATGGCGCTATTTAAACCCAATCTGGATCCGGTAACTGCCACATTCGAGGCATTACCAGCGATACAATCATGAATTTCTGAAACTGGAACTTTATCACCAAAATTAAGACACAATAATTGACTAGTACCATTTTTTGAAGTCAAAACTTGCGCCTCTTTTTCACCCAAGCTCAAAAAAGTATCGAGTGTTGTGTCGCCAATAGTCAATAAATCATATTTCATGATGCAATTCCTAAATACTAATCTCTGAATCCTAAACAAATTCAAATTACCTAAATTATAAATTCAAAACAGTTTATTGATTGGATATTTGAAATTTGTGTTTGTTTAGATATTAGAAATTAGATATTAGAGATTATTTTTCTGTATATCTGTGTCTTAGTTAATCTATATTTTACCATTAATTCCTCCGGTTTGCCCGATTCTCCAAATGAATCGTCAACCCCAATCGGTAAAATTTTGCTTGGTTTTCTCTGGGATAGTAGCTCACTGACAGCACTAAAAAGCCCACCAGTTTTTTGATGCTCTTCGCACACCACAACTAATTTTTTGCCTTCAATATGTTCCAAAATTGTTTTCTCGTCAAGCGGTTTGATTGTATGAGAATTGATGATTGTTACTCCCAAACTATGACTTTTTTCTAACGCTTTTCCAGCTTCTAACGCTTCAAAAAGAATTGGACCAGCACCAATTATCACGATTTTATTTTCTATTTTTGATTGATAAATAATATTTGCTTTCCCAATTTCAAAAATATCATTTTCAGCTGTAATAATTGGCGTCTCTTCCCTTGGAATTCTGAGGTAAACCGGACCCGAATATTCAGCCATCTTAATCGTTGCTTTTTTTGTTTCATAATAGTCACAGGGAACAATAATAGTTAAATTTGGAATCGCTCGCAAACTAGCTATATCTTCTAACGCTTGATGAGTCGCTCCATCAGGACCAACCGAAAGACCAGCGTGAGCACCAATTATTTTAACATTTAAGTTTTGATAAGCCACTGAAACACGAATTTGATCCCAACATCTCCCCGGTGCAAAAACAGCATATGAAGCACAAAACGGAACTTTTCCCTCCATCGCTAAACCAGAGGCAATACCAATCATATTTTGCTCGGCAACCCCAACCTCAATAAAGCGGTCGGGAAAAGCCGATTTAAAAATATCCATTTTAGTCGAAATAGTTAAATCACAACACAAACCGACAATTTGGTCATTTTTCTGTGCCACTTCTTTTAGTCCCTCCCCAAATCCTTGTCGGCACAACCCCATTTTTTGATTACTGATGCTCACTTTTTATCCTCCCTTTTAGTGTCCTTAAATCATGCAATGACTTCATTTCTTCTTCTTTATTAGGCGGTTTACCATGCCAATTGAAATCATTTTCCATAAAACTAACTCCCTTACCAGGAATTGTTCGAGCAATGATACAGCTTGGTCGATCAAACACCGCTTTTGCATTTTCGACCGCTTCAATAATTTCCATAAAATTGTGCCCATCAATTTCCTGAACATGCCAATTGAACGCTTGATATTTATCTAACATCTCATCCATAGGCATTACATTTTCTGTAAAACCATCAATCTGAATATAGTTACGATCAATAATTACAATTAGTTTGGATAATTTTTCTTTGGCTGAAAACATAATCGCTTCCCAAACTTGCCCCTCATTATGTTCCCCATCCGAACTTAAACAGTAAGTATAATAGTCTTTCTTATCTATTTTACCAGCTAAAGCAACCCCAACCGCCTGTGAAAAACCTTGACCTAACGGACCAGAACTATTTTCAATTCCATAAGTTAAATTACGCTTCGGATGTCCTTGCAAAAATGAACCGATTTTTCTCAAATTCAAAAGCTCTTTTTTATCAAAATAACCTTTTTCAGCCAAAGTTGCGTACCATACCGGACAAATATGACCATTCGACAAAATTACCCGATCTCTTTCAGACCAGCGTGGCTGGGAAGGATCAATTTTGAGCAGTTTAAAATAAAGGGCAACAAAAATATCCGCCATGCCCAACGGACCGGCACTGTGCCCACTCCCCGCCGAATAAAGCATTTTGATAATATTTTCTCTGACAGAATTGGCATGTAAAGATAGTTGCTCAATATTCAAATATTCCCTCCTAATTAAATATAAATTCTAATATCTAAACTCTAAATAATATCAAAATCCAAATATTAAATAATTAAACTGTTTTGAATTTGTAATTTTGGTAGTTTGAATTTGTTTAGGATTTAGAAATTATTTTACGATATTCATCAAAGATTTCTTTTGGATTTTCATCATTTAACAAGTAACTTCCGCTACACACAAAATCTGGCTGATATTTTATAGCTTTTTTAAAAGTTTCATTATTTATACCACCGTCAATACCGATTGTACCATTGAAATTTAGTTTTTTTAAATCTTTTATTTTTTCCAGATTTTCCGTTAAAAATTTGCCGCCATAGAAACCGGGTTCAACTGTCATTATTAAAACTGAATTAATATATTTCAAATATTTCTCGATTTTTTCAATCTGCGTTTCTGGATTGATGGCGAGACCAATTTTTTTATTACTGAAATCGTAATTTTTGTCTAACGCCTCAAAATGAATATAGATAATTTCGAAATTAATTTGTTTCAATTCCTCTAAATGTTGAGTAACATCTTTGACCATCAAATGAAATTGCAATTTAAATTTAAAATTTTTTAACTCTTGCATAATTTCACTAATTGATACGGTGGTATTATTAACAAATTTTCCATCAGCAATATCAATTTGAATTTCATCCACCCCTAAATCGACGCATATCTGTAAATACTTTTTAAACCGGTTGATATCGTTAGCTAAAATCGCTGGGATTATTTTCATAATCGTTTATCTAATTTGTTAATTCTGCGAATAAATTTTTCTTGCTGATTAAATTTTGTCTCTAAAAATTTTTTAATTATTTTCTTCGACTGCTCTTCATTTTGCCATTGACTGGATAAGCATAAAATATTAAGATCGTCGTCGTTGCGACCCGTTTCAGCCATTTCTTCATTAAAGGCTTGTCCGGCTCGAATATTTTTAAAACGATTGCTAGCGATACACACTCCTTGTCCGCTTTTACAAATTAATATGCCACGATTTTCTTCATTTTCCAAAACTTTTTGAGAAATTTTTTGCGCTATATCCGGATAATCGTCTGTAATATTAACTTCATTCGCTCCTAAATCTTCAAATTCAATTTTTTCCGTACTCAAAAACTCGCCGATTTTTTTCTTCAAATACACACCATTGTGATCAGAACCTAAATAAAGCATATGCACTAATTAATAAGGGTATA
>PFQF01000002.1 GCA_002793435.1 Candidatus Berkelbacteria bacterium CG_4_10_14_0_2_um_filter_35_9_33_12 | reverse complement strand
TACAATCACAGAAGCTTAAATGTTAAAGAACAGACGAATTATTTATTAAATTTGGTGGCAAAAATTTGACTATACCCTTAATAATTAAGATTTTATAATTAATAATCAAATTTAGAATTTAGAAACTATGATTATAAATTTTGAATTAGGCTCTTAATTCTGAGATATTAATTTTAAATTAATTTTATTATATCAACTTTCCACTCAATCTCATAATCTCTTTGGTTGACTAAGTATATTTTTTATGGTTTAATTATCTCATTCGTAGATTGAAAAGGAGTAGTCAAATGAATCATATTTCTTTCAAGGGGAAAAGAATTATTTTGATTACCAACGAAATTAGCTATAATTTATGGAAGAAAATAACCAGAAGTCGATCCAAAAAACCGATTATCGTCATCATCAATTCATGTGGCGGTGATCTAGACTCTGCTTATAAAATTGCTCAATATTTTCAAAATCATTCCGTAACTGCAATTATCACCGGCGTCTGTAATTCGGCAACAATTCCAATTTTATTAGCCTGTTCTAAAAGATATTGCTTACCTTCAGCAACCATATTTTTTCATTCCCTGACGATGAACTTGAATTTAAAAATTATTGATTTTCTTGATGAAGCAGATATAGATTCACGGATTGAAAAGGCACTTGAAATACATACTAATTATGTTAATTTAATCTCTTCCCAAGTCCTGCTTGAACCAGAAGAAATTACTCAATTTATGCGTGAAGAAAAAGTTCTTAGATTTTCAAGGGCAATTGAACTAGGTTTTCTTGATGCTCAAATAAATTCATTATCATTTTAGTCACCAACACCCCGCTACGGCGGGGTTTTATTCTAAAAAGGTTAGTACGAGCATTATTAAAGCGCCAAAAATAATCGCTAATAGTTGAAATAAACTTACCAATGGACGGAACTCTTTTTTTAATTCCGGGATTAAATCTGAACCAGCTAAATAAATAAAACCACCGGCTGTGATAGCCAGTAAATAATTGATATTAAGATCTGTCAAATCACCAATAATAACAAAAACTGCCCCTAGAATGGCTAATAATGAACTGAATAGATTATACCAAATGGCTTTTGAGGTTGTAAATCCGCCATGAATTAAGATTGAAAAATCGCCAATTTCTTGTGGGATTTCGTGCATCACAACCGCAATTGTTGTAGCGACTCCAACTGAAGGTAAAATTAAAAAACTAGATGCAATCATAATTCCGTCAATAAAATTGTGTAACCCGTCACCTATTAAATTCGTCCAAACTAATGGGTGTGGATGATCAGACGAAGTCGGAATATGGCAATGACGCCAAAATATTAACTTTTCTAAAATGAAAAATATCATAATTCCGGCAAAGATTGCTAATCCAATATTGGCATTAAAATTATTCTCAGCTAATGTAGGCAAAATATGGATAAAAACATCGCCAAAAAGAGCGCCGGTAGAAAAAGCGACAAAAATCATTAAATATTTTTTCAATATTTTAGCCGAACAACCTAAAAAAAGAATACCAACAAATGAGATTAGACTCACAATGACTGTGGCGCAAATCGCCAATAACCAACTACTTTCCATATATTTAACTTATAATATTTTTAATTATTTGACAAATCCAGTTCAATCTCGCACACTAGTTAAGTGTTGGATTAATTCGTACTTTGAAAGTGATGGCAAGAATGAGCAAATACAATATTGTTGGAAGCTTAATCGATAATACTTTTTTAACCTTTAGAGGTTTATTGCATAGCCTCAAAAAAATTAGAGATATACAAGACATAGATAAATTAACAAAGCAAATGGTTAATGCTTGGATTTCTGGTGTTATGGCAATTCTAAGCCAAGATGATTATTACCAATTGCAATTGAAGATTGAAAATAATTCAAGTTATTATAATTTATTAGCGCTTAAACATTTTTTGGATTTATTAATCGAATCTAAGAAAAAACTTGGCAACCCAGCCAATAAAATACGCTATGATCTTCTGATCGAAACCATAGAAAACATTCTCATTTCACCCCCTCCCGCCCGGGAGGGGGTTTATAATAATTATAACTTGAAGTTTTTAAACTAATTTGCTAGAATTATCATTAATCCCCGGTAGCTCAACGGCAGAGCTGCGCCCTGTAGTACATTTAAATTCAGCATGTTCATCATCTATAATAGAGATATGTCAATTGAAAAAAGAAAATATGCCGACCGTAGAGAACAAAATATTGCCGCAGTCGCAAAACGAAGAAAGAAAATAAAAGAACTTGCGATTCAATATAAAGGTGGTAAATGTTATTTTTGCGGATACAAAAAATATTACGGCGCTTTTGATTTTCATCACATAAATGAGAAAGAAAAAAAATTTGGTTTATCAACAAAAGGGCTAACAAGATCTTGGGACAAACAAGAGAAGAGGTTGATAAGTGCATTCTCGTTTGCGCCAATTGTCATAGGGAATTACATGCTGGATTACTGCAGCTTCCAATAGAAATGTTGGAATGATAATTGGGTTAATTGCAGGAAGCCCTAACTTGTCGGCAAGAAGGGTAATCTGCAGCCAAGCTTCGATATAAATATCGTTGAAGGTTCAGAGACTATACGCCCGATACCTAAAAATTGTTTTATCAATTCATGGTAGTGAAATAGTCCACGCTTATTGGTAACAGTAAGATAAGTGTAAGGCGATGGTTGTAGGTTCGAATCCTACCCGGGGAGCCAATAAAAAACTAACTTCGAAGTTAGTTTTTTATTGGCTCCGAACGCTGAACGAAATCCGAACTTTTTTTAGCGAAAATCCGAACGCTGAATTTTGAAAAACTTTTAAGCTCGGGCGGGCA
>PFQF01000040.1 GCA_002793435.1 Candidatus Berkelbacteria bacterium CG_4_10_14_0_2_um_filter_35_9_33_12 | reverse complement strand
GAGAAAATATTATCAAGATAAAAAGTGTCCTCGATGTATTGGACCAGTGCAACTATTTGACACCCATGGAGTATTATGAGAAAATATTATCAAGATAAAAAGTGTCCTCGATGTATTGGACCAGTGCATAGTATTGCTTTTTTTAAAAAGTGTGTTATACTTTTAAGGTTGTGTTAATCGAATAGTTAATTAAACTATTTTCCATCCAAAGGATGGTATAGAATGAAGGTTCTCGAGTGTCGATTCTTTAATCTTCGTTCCGCCCACTAGTTGGGAATAAAGATTAAAGAACGACATTTTTTAATATTAATAATCAATCCAATGATTGATTGTCAGGGTTTATTTTGACTTACAAGAGCTATAAAAAAAGTTATTCTAAGGGTTTCGATAATAACTCCCGATTCCAGAACAATCGTGGTAAACGAAATTTTGTTAACCCGGGTTCAAAAATCGATATAAATCGATTTATTAATCGTGCAAAAAATCTCATATCCGAAGAAATATATCAGTCGAAACATAAATTTAGTGATTTTGAAATTAATTCAATTCTTAAACAAAATATTTTATCAAAAAACTATTCCTCGCCGACCCCAATTCAAGATCAAATTATTCCTTTCGTTCTACAACATCGAGATGTAATTGGTATCGCCAATACTGGAACTG
This sequence comes from Candidatus Berkelbacteria bacterium CG_4_10_14_0_2_um_filter_35_9_33_12, assembly GCA_002793435.1. GTDB lineage: Bacteria > Patescibacteriota > UBA1384 > GWA2-35-9 > GWA2-35-9 > GWA2-35-9. The sequence goes on along the minus strand of PFQF01000040.1, from coordinate 13,428 downwards.
GGAAAACTGCCGCTTTTTTAATTCCGTTAATAAATAAAGTAATTCTCAACAAACAAGAAAAAATAATTATTATGGTTCCAACTCGTGAATTGGCTTTACAAATTCAGTCGGAATTATATTCATTTGGTCGCAATCTCAATCTTAAAAGCGTTCTCTGTATTGGTGGTACCAATATTAATTTACAGATTCGTGATTTACGTAATAATTCGAGTTTTATCATTGGAACTCCTGGTCGTCTTAAGGATTTGATTAAAAGAAAAGTTCTTTATTTGGGCAATGTAAATAATGTTGTTTTAGATGAAGCAGACAGAATGTTAGATATGGGATTTATTCACGATATGAAAGCAATTTTATCATTAATGCCAACCCCGAGACAAACACTTCTGTTTTCCGCCACTCTTTCACCCAAAATTGAGCAAATTACAAAACAATTTCAAAGCAATCCGATTAAAGTTTCTGTTAAAACTCGTGAAACCTTAGCTCATGTTGATCAAAATATTGTGAAGGTAACTGATCATAACCATAAAGTTGAAACACTGCACAATTTGCTTAACCAACCTGAATTTGAAAAAGTATTAGTTTTTGGTAAAACAAAATATGGTGTTGAAAAGTTATCAAACGAACTTAAGGATCGTGGCTTTAAATCAACCGCTATTCATGGTAATAAAAGACAAGCTGCCAGACAGAAAGCCTTAAATCAATTTAAAAAAAATGAAGTAAAAATTTTAGTCGCCACCGATGTAGCCGCTCGTGGCTTGGATATTCCCCATGTTAGTCATGTTATCAATTTTGATGTCCCTGCTAGTTACGAAGACTATATTCACAGAATTGGCAGAACGGGTCGAGCTGGAAATCCAGGGAAAGCTTTAACATTTGTAAGATAAAGCAAAAAATTATGGAAATTAGAAATATAGCCATTATTGCTCATGTTGATCACGGTAAAACCACTCTCACTGATGCTATTATGCGTCAAACTGGCATGGTCAGCGAAGATAGTGAAAGCATGGATTCCAATGTGCTCGAAAAAGAACGAGGCATTACAATTTATTCAAAAAATACTTCTGTTATCTACCGCAACACTAAGATAAATATTGTTGATACTCCCGGTCATTCTGATTTTGGAAGCGAAGTCGAAAGAGTCTTGCGTTCAATCGACTCCGTTTTGTTGATTGTTGATGCACAAGAAGGTCCAATGCCACAGACTCGATTTGTACTAAAAAAATCATTGGAGCTAGGTTTACATCCAATTGTAGTGATTAATAAGATTGACAAACCTGCCGCTAATCCTGATTTAACTTACGAAAAAGTATTTGAGCTTTTTTACCATCTTGGTGCAACAGATGAACAACTCGATTTTTCAGTCGTTTATGCAATCGGAAAACTTGGAATTGCTAAAATAAATTTAGACGACGAGTCAACTGATCTCACCCCCCTACTGGATACAATTTTATTAAAAGTTCATCCTGCCAAAGCTGATTGTTCAGTTCCATTACTATTTCAACCTTTTAATCTAGGCTACGATAATTATTTAGGCAGACTGGCAATCGGTCGGATTTATCAAGGTAATTTAAAGATTGGTTCTCGTATTATTCTTAAACAAGACAACAGCTTAGACCAAACTAGTACTATTACTAAAATTTACACTTTTTCCGGAATTCAAAAAAGAGAAATTGAAACTGCTGTTGCGGGAGATATCGTAATGATAGCTGGTATCCCCAATATTAATATTGGGGATACACTGTGTGACAATGAAAATCAAAAAGCACTTTCGGCAATCACCATTGATGAACCAACTGTTTCGCTCCAGTTTTTAGTTAACACCTCTCCATTTGGAGGTAAAGATGGTAAATTTGTTACTAGTACGCAACTTCGAGATCGACTCAAGAAAGAACTCGAAGTAAATGTTGGCTTAAAAGTAAATTTTGATTCCGACCGTTTTATGGTTTACGGAAGAGGAGAACTGCATATTGCCATCTTACTTGAAAATCTGCGTCGTGAAGGTTATGAACTTCAAGTTTCACAGCCACAAGTTATTTATAAAATTATTGATGGCATAAAAAATGAGCCTTTTGAAGAAATAACCATTGATGTACCGCAAATAATGTCTGGCATCATCATCGATAAATTATCGAAACGAAAAGGAAAAATGATTAATATATCCAATGATGGGAACCAAACTCGGGCGATATTTGAAATTCCAACTCGTGGATTCTTGGGGTATCGTAATGAATTTATAATTGATACTAAGGGCGAAGGAATAATTTGCACCAGAATGATTGGCTTTAAACCGTGTGTAGGAGAAATAATTAAAAATAATTTTGGCTCAATGATTTCGATGTCAAACGGTAAAGCACTAGGATATTCATTAGCGAATTTAGAACCTCGTGGCAGTCTCTATATCGGACCAGGAACAGAAGTTTATGAAGGAATGGTTATTGGCAATGTAACAAGAGGCAACGATCTAGTTGTCAACGCCATCAAAGGCAAACATTTGACAAATATGCGTTCGTCTGGAAATGATGTTACGATTATTCTAACTCCTCCAATCAAAGTTACGATTGAAAAAGGTTTGGGGTTAGTCAAAAACGACGAATATTTAGAAATTACTCCAAATAATATTCGTCTGCGAAAAATTTTTCTTAAAGAAAACGAACGCAAAAAAGACAAATTTAATTATTAATACAACCTTGCACACAGCGTAGGTGTGTAAATTGATTACAAAAAACCCCGTACTGTTTAATACGGGGTTTAGTTGTTTTTTGATAAATATTTTATAACATCATCAACCGAATAGCTATCTTCTGCGCAACTCATTAAATGCTTCAAAAAACTTAAATCATCACCGAGAGTAATGATCGCATGACGATCAATATCGCCTTTTCCAACGGTTGATAATAGTCCGTTACACAGGCAACGAGCAACTGCAGTATCATCAATCTTTCCACCTTTTTTCAGATAAGAATCAATTGGTTCGGCTGAACAACGAGAATGAATATGCCCTTTATCATCAATATAAAATGAAACTAAAAATCCTTTATCGCACTGACGGATTTCATTTTCATAAATTACACTATCAGATAAAGTATTATCTAGTTCAGCAATTTTAAATGGGTAATTGGTTGGTGAATAACTTGAAGTAATTATTACTTGATTATTATTGTAGCCATTTCTTCTCAATATATCTTTATATTTTTGCTCGATTTCTGACTCATCGCACAATGCAAAAATTGAACCAACTTGGACTCCTTGAGCGCCAAGTGATTTTGCATAAGCAATTTTTTCCGGAGAGGCAAAACCTCCAGCTAACCAGTATGGAATATCTAATTCATTTAACTTCTCAAAATTAACCAAATCTTTTTCACCATAAATATATTCCCCACTCTTATAACTTCTTGGAGGGGCATTGTGCCCACCAGCGCAAGGTAATTCAACTACAAATCCAAAAGGTTTCTCTCTAAACCTTCTAACTAGAATATTAGCTAATAAATTAGAAGAAATAATCGGCAAAAAATTAGGCTTGAATAATTTGGGTAATAGACGACAGCCAAAATATTCTTTTGGATTAAATTTTAATACATACTTTTTTTTACTACCTTGAATGTCAATATTGTATTTAACTTCTTCACCTTCAATAAACGATCTGATTAATTCTGGAATCTGGTCAGGAATTCCAGCGCCCATAGTAATATAATCAACACCTGCCATAATTACCCCAACAAACGAATATATCAATGGAACTTGTATTTTCTCCAAATAGTTAATGCTAACCGGATTATTGTGCTGTTCTTTAGCTAACCAAACAGCAACAAAATTACCGCAAATAGTTAAATCAATAAAATCAACTGAAGGATTTAAACTCAATTTAGGAACCCTTTTGTGCTCAACAACATTATTTTTACAATACCATCTGTTAATCACTCTTTCTGATATTTCTGGAAAAGGAAAATTATTTAACGCTCGTAAAAAATGTCCACCTGGATCTCCATTTTGGAGGTACCAAGCTAATATCCGATCGAGTGCAATACCGGAAATTGTCCCCATACATTTTTTATGCATAGAAACTGCCTGAGCTAATTTGTAACCACTAACCCATGCTCCCATTCCACCCTGAATAATCAAAGGTAGCTTCATATCTCTCACCTCCTCATAGACCCAAATTCTACCCAGTTATCAATGAACAACTATACTTACAGTACACTAGAGATAATTTAATAACAATTGTCGCTATACACTAATTTTATTTACAACATTGGTTAACTTTTTATTCTCATACTTTAACACTTCTCTGGGTATTTGAAAACCTAATATTTTTTTTGGTCTGTTATTCAATTCATCCGCTATGTCATCTATCTCTTACTGAAGATATCGTTTGAATTTATAATGCTTCAATAACCTTTATCTCCTTTTCTGTACTTTGGTTTAAAAATCTTGTTATTATCTAAAAATAAATTATTAATAACATTTGCAATTGCAACTCCTATACGAGTTGAAGTATAGCCACCAGGTCCGGTGTTGACTTCAACTTTTTTTATATTTTTTTTTGCGCTATTAAATTCAGATATCTTTAAAAATTTTAAATACTGATCAGTCTTTTTATGATTTGAATACTGATAAATTTTATTAGCTTTTTCAACCGTCAACTTATTTTCTTCGGTTGTATCAATTAATATTTTCATAATTAATTTTTCTCATATTTTTGTTATTTTCATCATATTGAATGTTTATATAAATGCTTTTTTTTGGCATTTTAACTCGATCCGCCCATTCAATCAGCACAATATTTTTATCTTTATTTTCAATAATTTCTTTAATCACAATATCAGAATTATTTGTCATTCGATAAGCGTCAATATGCACTAAATCGCAAATTAATTTTGTTCGATATTTTTTATAAATTACAAATGTTGGCGAAGTCACATTCTCTTCTACCCCCAAATTTTTGGCTATTTGTTTAATAATGGTCGTCTTACCAGTCCCCAACTCACCTATAAAACCAACCACAACGCCGGGTTTGATTGATTTTGTAATTTTATTCGCAAATTTCAAACTTTGATTAATATTTTTGAGAATAATTTCCATAATATTGATAAGCTAAATATTGATAAAACTGATATATTATCATAACCATTTTTGCTCTCTTTATCAATATTTTTTGCACTTTTATTTTCTATATTAGTTATTAAATATTTATCAATCAATTGATATTTATCGTTATCTCCGACTATAACTGATGTTAATTGATTATTGTTATTATCAAAACTTGCGATAATACCATTAGTATCATTGATATTTATTTCATTTTGATCGTCTGCTTCTTTCCATAGATATTGATTATTTTGATATAAATATTTTATCCCTTCTGTTGCGTTTTCGTATTCTAATTTTGATAGTATTTCGTTATTGAAATTAAATAATGTCAAATTTTCTAAGCCAGTATTATTTAAATTTATTTTAGTTTCATTATATCTAAGTACTATTTTTTCTTTGCCATTAATAATTTTATTGAGTAAAGTAAATTTTTTACCACTTTTATCTTTCAAATAGTAATTATTTAGATTAACGGATTGTTGAGATAAATTTTCAATAATAATTTCCTCCTCTTCTCCTGTTTTCGGATAGGGCAAGATAGAACTAATGATAATATTAGGAAGTTCATTGATTTGACATTTTGAATAATTATTATTTTGACACACTACTTCTCCATCCTTGCTACTTTTAAAAGTAACTTTTAAAATTTCAGTCAAATTTGGATCAAGAATCCTAACTTCATCACCCGAATCATTTAATATTATCTTATTATTCAAAAATAATTGATCAGTTTCTTTGGGTAAAATAATAATATTATTTAATTGATATGGTTTACTCCCTCCATCCATATCATCGATATAATAATTTTCAAGGTCAATTATTTTATTTGAATTGTTAAACAATTTTACATATTCATATTCATCCTTATTTGGATTAGCTAAAATTTCTTTTATTTCTAAATTAATAATTTTTTTATAAAAACAAATTCTATCTTCAATTATTTTTTCGATATGATACTGATCACTAATTTGAAGAGTCATATTTTCACAACCTGTTTGTGCTTGGCTAAAATTAAAACTTATAATATTATTTTGAGATTGTTGAGCCGATATTTCTTGACTTGAATATTTTAATTTAACTTCAAGATCTCGCTGATCTTCTGCCACAAATTTATTCTCATACTGAAAGTTATATTCTTTATTAATTTCATAATTGACTTGATTATTTAACAATTTAATTTCAGGCACAAAAATATTTTTTGCCCTCGGACTGCCAAAATTGTTATCACAATTTTCTAAATTTATACATACATAGCTGGATTGAAATGATTGACTAGTTGAACCATCTTTTATCCCAATTCTCTGCATCGAACGATAAGGTTCAGTTGAACCAAAAAAAGGATTGTTCTTATCACCTATTGAATCAATTTCTTCTAGATTACCTAAATTATTTTTAAATAATTTGACTTGCAATTCTGAATTTGAAAGTGACAGGGATGAAGAAACATAATCTGGATCAATACTTAATGTTGACTGACCATTTGTAAAGTTATGATCTTGATTATTGTTAGCCACTAAATAATAATCTTGACTTTTAATAACGCCGGAAAGAACTAAAAATTTCTCTCCCGATGAAGTCAAATATGAAATTTGATAATCTAAAAGATTAATATCATTATTTGAACTATTAAATAATTCAAGCCATTCATCAGCACTAGATGAGGTTGAGCCTGCCCAATTAACTTCGGAAATATAGAGACCTTTTTCTTGAGCATAAACAAACTTGATACTACATAATAAGATGAGTGCTATAAGTAATAAAAGCCAAATATATTTAGTTTTGAGTATAAATATTTCTTAATTCCATTATTTTTGAAGCAATTTTTTGCGGATTCGGCATACCTTTGATAACGGTTAATTCTTTGGTACCAGCTGTCTGAATAATAATATTGCCAAAATTAAAAAATGTTGGAATAAAACCAGTGATATTAACATTAATATCTTCTATTTGCTCTAAATTAAATTGTAATATTTTTCGAGAAAACATACTGGATTGATCAATTGAAATTACATTACTGTTGGTAACCAAAAGCAGATCGTAATAATATGAGATTAATTCTGAAGTAAATACTAACAAGTATATCATATAGTAACAACTAGCTAAAAGTAGAAGGATGTTAATATTTGGATTTTTGAAAACAGGAATCTCTAAAGAAAAGGCAATTGTGACTATAATAACTGGCAAGATTGAAAGAATTACAAAAACTATAATACTTAGCAAAACAGAAAGTACATGTCTGCGACTTTTTATAATAATCGATTCGTCGTAAGTAATATTTTCAAATGTTGTTAGCATAATTTACCAATCTAATAATAATATTCCTAACACCGAAAGGAATGTGATCACAGTTGCAACACTAACCACAACTCGTATAATTATTGGCGAAGAATCGCCTTTAATACTTTTCTTCCAAATATAATTGATGTAATAAACTAAAATTAAATAAAATACAATTAAAAACAATAAATATAGTCCTAAAATTAATCGCAAATAATTCATAATAATTTTTTCACTGAATTATTGCCTCTTAAATATTCTATCGCTTTTTCAGTTAATTTTCTACCACGATTCGATCGATGTAAAAAGCCAATTTTCATTAGATATGGTTCAACCACTTCTTCTAAAGTCTCCTTTTCTTCGCCACAGGCTGAAGCAATGGTTGATAAGCCGACCGGTCCACCATTAAATTTTTCATAGATAAAGTTGATTATTTTTTGATCAAGTGGGTCCAACCCAATTGAATCAATAAGTAGATGATTTAACGCCTTGTTGGTCGTCTCAAGATCAATTCTATTTTTATTCTCGACCTGTGCATAATCTCGGATACGACTTAATAAACGATTAGCGATTCTGGGAGTCTGACGAGATCTTTTAGCAATTTCTTCTAATGCGTCTTCGTCAATTTCAATACCCAATTTACGACTGTTAATAGCAACTATTCTTTTAATCTCAGATATAGAATAAAAATCTAACTGATAAACCACTCCAAATCTATCTCTTAAGGGGCTAGATAAAGAACCGATTTTTGTGGTTGCACCAATTAAAGTAAATCTAGGAATTTCAAGTCTTAAATTTTTGGCAGCTGGACCTTTACCAATTATAATATCTAAACAAAAATCTTCCATCGCAGGATAAAGAATTTCTTCGATAGTTCTTGGTAAGCGGTGTATTTCATCTAAAAATAAACAATCACCTTCCTCTAAGTTAGTCAATAAAGAGGCTAAATCACCAATTTTTGTTAAAGCTGGTCCTGATGAAATTCTGAGGTTAGCGTTAAGCTCTCGTGCAATAATATTGGATAAAGTTGTTTTACCAAGACCTGGAGGTCCATGAATGATTACATGATCAAGCGGTTGTTTCCTTTGCTGAGCAGCCTTAATAAAAACTTCTAACGACCGTTTTATATTTTCTTGACCAACATAATCTTTCAGTTTTTTTGGTCTTAAAGAAACATCAATAAATCGATCGTCCTTGTCTATTTTGTCTTTATTTTTTTTCATAAAACAAATATATCATAGTACCTCAATAATAAGTAATGATAATTATGGCAGATAGATCAATGGATTAACCGGAACGCCATCTTCTCTAACTTCAAAGTGAAGATGAGAACCATCGCCACTCCCAAAAGCAATGGCAAAGCCAGTATTTCCCATATAACCAATTAGCTCACCTCTTTTGACCGTATCACTTTCAGAAACCGTGAAGCCGGACAGATGACCATAAAGCGTTTCGATTCCTGAACCATGATCAATTTTGATATACAAACCATAACCGTAGGTACTTGAGCCACCCGTAAACGAGATTGTTCCATCCGAAGCCGCTAAGATTGAATCTCCAATCTGTCCGTCTATATCAGTACCAGTATGGTAAGATTGAACTGGAGTTGGAACTCCAAAATTTGCTGTTATTGGTCCCGAATTTGGCCAAGAAAATACCATATCTCCAACTTTTTTATCTCCGGTTCGTTTATTTCTTGAACGAGCTGATTCGGTAATTCTATATAGTTCGCTATTAATATTGGTATATTCTTTTTTGGCATTTTCAACTATTTTTTCAAATTCAGCTTGCTGAACTCGAACATCTTTTAATAAACCTCTTTTAGTATCTTTTTGACGATCTAGCCCAAATTTGTATTTTTGCTGTTTGGTTTTTATGCTCTCTAACTCAGCTCTTTGTTTTTGTAAATCTTCCTTTTGTTTGATTAATTCATTTTTAAGATTATTAATTTCAGCAATATTTTTTTCCAATCTCGCCTCAAGTGCTGAAAGATACGAAGTCTTATCAACTGCTTCAGATAAAGAGCCTGAGGTAATTAGATTTAAAGTACTATTTGATGACCCAATTTCATAGATGACTTTAATCGTATCATATTGCCGATTAATTTCTTTATTTAACTGGCTCTCTTTTTGAACAATTTCTTGCGTTTTAGTACTGATTGTTCCCTCTTTTTCAATAATTTGAGTGCCTAAATTACTAATTTTTTGTTCGGTTGATGCAATTATACCCTCTAAACTTCTTATCTCTTTAGTGATCCGTTCGGATTCAGCTTTTTTTTCAGCGACTTTTTGTCGACTGGATAATATTTGTTTGGAAAGAGAAGTTCGTTTGGCAAAAAGTTCCTGTAATTGTCGATTTAATTCATCAATTGATTCAGCTTTTACAGATGAAAATGGAAGAAATAGGCAAGTGGCTAAAAAAATAATAAATATTTTTTTCATACTATATTTTCAAATATTTTCTTAAAGACATAATCGTTGAAATTAATGAAATAAATAAACCCGTTAATAATTGCCAACCAATTAAAACATAAATATGGTTAACTAAAAACTTTTCTAAATCATATTCTGTGATAGACAAATATTGGAATGCCAATGACTGAATAATCCTAAAACCGATAAATAAAACTAGGGTTGAAATTGTAGTGGCAAGAACTACATACATAACCGATTCAACAAGAAATGGTAAACGTATAAACGACCATGAAGCACCGACTAATTGCATAACCTCAAGCTCTTTTTGTCGAGCAAAAATAGTTAAGCGAATAGTATTAACAATAATAACTAACGCAATTAAAATAAAAAGAATACTGACCAAACCACCCACCCACCGAACAAAACGACTCATATTTAATAGTCTGTCAATTACTTCCTGATTGTCCTTAGTTGAGATATGATCAACCCTAAGCTCAAAAGCTGGCGTTGAAAAATATTCGGAAATAGTGGCAATATCTTCTGGATCTTTAGTTTTTATTTTTAAACTTCTTGGCAATATATTATCTTCAGGCTTAACTAGCTCTTTTATCTCACTCTTAATCGGTAATAACTTAAAATAGCTCAATGCCTTCTCTTTATTAACATACTCGACTGTTTCAATATCAGCTCGAGCTTTTAATTTCACCTGATAGTCTATAATTTCCGTTTCAGAAACTGAATCTTTAAAATAGACTGATAAATCAATTTTATTTTTAGCGATATTAATAATACTCGATAATATTAAATTGAAAACTACAAATGAAGTAATAATTATCAATGTCAAAGACATCATTAAGGTCGCAACAGTTGAAAGCCAACCATTTCGGTAGAAATTTCTTAATCCTAAAAATATAATTCTTCTCAATTTAACTAAACCTATCATCTTCCATACCCTCCTGTTTTTCTATCTTCAATCAATTTACCTTTTTCGAGCTTAACAACTCTTTGGTTGATTTGATCAACAATTTCCTTGTTATGAGTTGCCAATATCACTGTTGTGCCGGATAAATTAATTTTTCTAAGTAAGTTAATCACATCTTGAGATGTGACGGGATCTAAATTCCCAGTTGGCTCATCAGCAATTAATATTTTTGGACTATGAACTAATGCTCTTGCAATACTAACTCTTTGTCTTTCTCCTCCCGAAAGGCTATTGGGGAAAACATCAGCTCGATCCATTAATCCAACCAAATTTAATATTTTTGGAACTCGATTTTTTATTTCTTCATCACTTGCTTCAGAAACTTCAAGTGCAAAGACAATATTTTCAGCGACAGTCTTATGATCGAGTAATTTATAATCTTGGAAAACAACTCCTATTTTTCTTCTAAAATAGGGCATTTGATATCTTTTGATGGTTGCAATATTTCTATTTGCAATGAAAATCTGTCCGTGGCTGGGGATTTCTTCTCTAATTAATAATTTTATTATGGTTGATTTGCCTGCGCCAGACGGTCCAACTAATGAAACGAATTCTCCTTCATAGATTGCAAAAGATATACAATCGAGTGCCACAATCCCACTAGTATAATTTTTTGTCACATTTTCAATACTAATTAATGAACGATTTTTATTTTCTACAACATCAACCTTAGTATTTTTATTAAATGCTCTCATCCCTCCCCCAAATTATTTGTTTCACTCTACATATTCTACTGATAATAAACCCATTTGTCAATTTAACAATAGAATTAAAAAAATAACTCATCAGTTACAATAATCAGTTATTATTCAAATATCTTGCAGGTAGATCCTATTCCTTGAGAAGCTAAAGTTTGTATTTTATAGTAAGCCGGTTTAAGATTCCCACCCCATTCAATAATCCCAAACTTTTTTAATAATATATTACTTGCACTTTTATATTTTGGATCATTGAATATATCAATGATTTGTTGAGTTGTTAAAATATCTTTATTATAAAACCATAAAACTGCTTGAACACCATTATTTATGGCTGAAGAAATTCTTTCTTGAAGATCGTTGGCTTGATCGGTCTGGAATTGATTATCGTTCAGAATATAATTTTCAAACTCAAGTGATCCAGGAATTGGATTTGGACCAGCTATTTCGGTCGAAATTATTGGTTTGTTACAATTATTATCGTTTAAAATCTTTTTTGTCCACTTTACTCGATTAGGTATTGATTCTATTGAGTGATAAAGATGAATATCAACCATATCAAATTTTGTACAATTGTTTCGAATTAGTTTGGGGAAATTAATAGCCGTATTATCCCATTTTTCTTGTTCGTCTGAATCACTAAGTTGAATATGATTTAATGAATTATCAAATTCAGATTGATGAAAATTAATCCCAGGTGTAATAATATTAGCATCTGGATCAATTTCTTTAATGACTGTATAAGCTGCGTTATATTCATCTAGAAAATCTATCTCATCAGGATCGTCAAACGGTCCATTGTAAAAGACAGTATTCCAAAAAGGAGCAGCGAAAACTTCATTGCCGATCTGCCAAGCAGTTACAAAATCTTTTCCCACAGTCACAATATCACGAACATATTCTTGATATTCGTTCAAATTATTTGGCGGACAATTAGCTTTCGGTCTGAAAGTTGCATATAATTCATCAGTAATATTGTGTAGTTGTCTAAAAACAGGATCGTCAACAAAACATTTTGTTTTGGTTGGGTGGTTCGAATCAAGAGTGATTATTATTTTAACACCAGGGTTTCTTTTTCTAAAATTATTTATGTACTTAAGTTGTTTGTTTGCATTTCCCCCATTGCGATAATCTTCCCATTCTCGCCAAACAACAGTATATCTTGTCCACCCCACTCCTAAATCTTCAGCCACCTCTGGGCTTACGAGACCTGCAACACCAATTTTATCTGATAACTGTGGATTCGGCGTTACATCAGCATTGGATCGATTTAAAATAACAAAAACTGTAATAAAAATTATTATTCCAATCGCAACAAGAAAAAAAACCTTTTTTCTCTTCATACTACGAATAATAACACAAAATTGTTGAAATTTATACATATTTAAGCTAAAATCAATCTTGTGCGAGAATAGTTTCCACCTACGCAAAAGCATCGGTAGACAGGAATAGGTAAAATTTATTATCAAAGCGGGTGTAGTTCAGCGGTAGAATGCTTCCTTGCCAAGGAAGAGGTCGGCGGTTCAAATCCGCTCACCCGCTCCATTTAAAATAGACCTGGTGACCGAGTGGCTAGGTAGGAGTCTGCAAAACTTCGTACGGCGGTTCAATTCCGCCCCAGGTCTCCACAAAGCTAGACCTTTGGAGATGAGTATGCCATAATTAACCAGAATGGAAAAAATAATACAAATTTCGCAAGTTATGATATCGATCGCATTGATTGTAATTATTTTAGTCCAACAAAAAGGGACTGGTTTAGGTGGTGTTTTTGGTGGACAAGGGAATGTTTACCGAACCAAAAGGGGCTTTGAAAAATTTTTACATTATCTAACCATTGTTTTAGCAATTATTTTTGTTACACTCTCTCTGGTGAGATTTTTTGTGTAGATATGATCAATTATAGTCTTAAAAAATTTTTCCGTTCGTTCGATAAAAAAGAAAAAATTACATTATTAATTGCAACTGTAAT
>PFQF01000005.1 GCA_002793435.1 Candidatus Berkelbacteria bacterium CG_4_10_14_0_2_um_filter_35_9_33_12 | reverse complement strand
TCCCCCCAATCCCCTTCCTTTTTGCCCGCCCGAGCGTTCAGTTTGGCGCGCGAAGCGCGCCGTCAGTTCCGTTCAAAAAAGGTTCGGATTTCGTCCAACAAACACCACCATCCGTTTGACAAAGTAGCAAAATAATGTTATTATATATTATATATAATATACAAGCAACTCTAGATTATGAGTTGTTTTTTTGATAACATAAAGCTAAAGAATTATTCAAAGAAAGGAAAATATGGCAATATCACAATTTATGGCGGCAATTAACCAAATCGTTGACGAAAAAGGAATTGATAAAAAAATAGTTATTGAAGCTCTCGAATCTGCAATTGGTGCAGCTTACCGAAAAGATTATGGAAAACCACGACAAAGGATTAAAGCAGTGATTGATAATGAGACCGGCAATTTTGAAATCATTCGTATTTTTGAAGTAATTGAAAACGATGTTGAAATGGAAAATGAAGAAGCACAAATATTTTTAAAAGATGCCAAAAAGAAAAAGAAGGGAATAAAAGTTGGAGATGAAATTACTAAAAAACTTCCCTATCATAATGAATTTGGAAGAATCGCCGCTCAAACTTCTAAACAGGTAATTATTCAAAGACTTAGAGAAGCCGAAAGGGATATTGTTCTTGAAGAGTTCAAGCAAAAAGAAGGTGAATTGATTTCAGCCACGATTCAACAAATTGAAGGTAAAAATATAATTATAAATCTTGGTAAAACTAATGGTTTAATGCCCGGTTCTGAACAAATTCCTGGAGAATATTATCGCATTGGTCAAAGAATGAGAGTTTTGATAAAGAATGTTGAAGATACTGTGCGTGGTCCAAAAATTATTTTATCTCGAAGCGATGAAAAATTTATCATTGAACTTTTTAAACTTGAAGTTCCGGAAGTTCAGTCTGAAGCGATTGATATTAAGGCGATTGCTCGTGAAGCTGGATCAAGAACTAAAATTGCGGTTGCGACTAAAGAAGAATCTCTCGACCCCGTTGGATCGTGCGTCGGTCAAAAGGGAGCTCGCATTCAAGCAATTTTAGCTGAGATTGGGCAAGAAAAAATTGATATAATTTTATGGGACGATGACCCAAAAAATTTGATCGTCAATTCTATGTCACCAGCTGAAATTGAAAAAGTTAAATTATCTAATAAAGAGAAACGAGCGACTGTGATTGTTCCCGAAGATCAATTATCTTTGGCAATTGGGAAAAATGGTCAGAATGTTAGATTAGCCAGTCGAATTTCTGGATATGAAATTGATATACCAAAAGACAATATAAAATCAAAAAAGAAGGAAATTCCTGTCACGCAAAAGCCCGAAGCTAAAGAAACTGAGCTTAAAAAATTGAGTGATAAAAATAAACAAAAGAAAGTTTTCACCAAAGATAAAGCAGAAAAAAAGGAAAAATAATTATACAAGAAAGGAGTTTTATGGACCCGAAAATTTTGAAAAAATTTTCGGAAACTTCAAAAAGAATTATTACTTTTGCTCAAAAAATTGCCAATGATTACAAGAAAGCAATTGGTAGTGAGCATCTGCTTTTGGCAATTTTAACAACTCCAAACACAATTGCTAGTGAGATTTTAAACGATTATACGATTGGTTTTGAGCAAATAAAATTAATTATCTCGAATCAGTCTGAAAGCAATTTGCCATCCGCTGGAATATCGGACGAAGCAAAAATAATCCTCGAGTTATCAGTTAGAAAAGCGATCGAGACTAAACAAAGTCAAGTTTCGCCAGAACATATTTTATTTGCTCTAGTTTCAGTCAAAAACTCAAACGCCTATAAAATTTTATCTCAACTCAATGTTGATCCTGAAAAAATTAAAGAAATAATTAATGAGATATTGTTTGATTTAGGTCAAGTAAAACTGACCGCCCAAAAATTTATTCAAGACAATTTTTTTCCGGCATTCGATATTGCACCATTTGACCAAGCTCACAAAGACACTGATCGGCTTCAAAAAACTTACCAATCTTATCTTGAAAAATTTGGTATAAATTTAACTGAACAAGCAAAAAATAATTTACTCGACCCAGTTTTTGAAAGAGAAGAAGAATTATTTAGAGTTTTACAAATATTAAATCGTCGAACAAAAAATAATCCGATTTTAGTCGGACAAGCGGGTGTTGGAAAAACCGCTATAGTTGAAGGATTGGCTCAATTAATAATCGAAAAAAAAGTTCCTCAAGCAATACTAAATAAACAAATATGGCAAATTGACTTAGCTCTTTTGGTGGCAGGAACAACTTTTCGAGGTCAATTTGAGGAAAGAATTAAAGGTCTTTTGAAAGATATTGAAAAAAATCCCAACATAATTCTATTTATTGATGAAATTCACACTTTAGTCGGTACCGGAAATACCGAAGGCAGCATGGATGCCTCAAACATTTTAAAACCGGCTTTAGCCAAAGGTAAAATACGCTTGATTGGGGCTACAACTGATGATGAGTATCGTCAATATATTGAAAAAGACCCCGCTTTAGCTCGAAGAATGCAAAAAGTTTATATTTCTGAGCCAAATCTTGAAATGACTGAAAGTATTTTACAAAAAATTAAAATTAAATATGAGGAATATCATCAAATTAAAATCCCCAATCAATTAATTCCACATATTGTTTTGCTTGCCGATCGCTATATTCATGATCGCAATTTTCCGGATAAAGCGATTGATATAATTGATGAAGCGGCGGCGAGCGTTCAACTTAAAAATATTGATCAGTCGCCAATTTCAAAAATAGATCAGCTCCAAAACGAGCTAGACAATATCTTAAAATTAAAAGATCAAGCTATCCAAGATCAAAATTTTGATAAAGCCGCTAAAATTAGAGAAAAAGAGGTAGAAATTTTAAAACAAATTTCACACGAAAATAATCAACCAAAAAAAAATAAGTTTTCGAAAGCTATTACTTTAGAAGATGTCTATTCAGTTATTAGCCTATGGACGACAATCCCGAAAGAAAATATTTCAAATAATTTTTCAAAAAATTTATCTCGTCTAGTTTCAACTATTAGTCAATCTGTTATTGGTCAAAATCAAGCCATAGATGCAGTTTTTTCAGTTCTGAAAAGATCTTTTTCTCATTTGTCCAACGATAACAAACCGCTCGGATCTTTTATTTTTACTGGACCGTCAGGAGTTGGAAAAACTTATTTAGCCTCTCAAATTGCACATAATTTATTTGGCTCAAAAGATAATTTTATTAGATTTGATATGTCTGAATTTTCTGAAAAGCATACCATTTCAAGATTAGTTGGGGCTCCTCCTGGATATGTTGGCTATGAAAATGCTGGTGAATTAACAGAAAAACTTAGAAAAAAACCATACAGTTTAATCCTTTTCGATGAAATTGAAAAAGCCCATCCGGATGTTTTAAATTTACTGATGCAAATTTTGGATAATGGCTGTTTAACAGATTCAACGGGAAAAATAATTAATTTTAATCAATCAATCATTATTGCCACCTCCAATCTCGGAGCCAACGACAATCAATCCATTAATATTGGTTTTAATAGTCGTGATAATGGCGATATTATTGAAAAAAATGTTATTGAAAAACTCAAAACTCATTTATCTAACGAATTAATTAATCGATTTAATCAGGTAATTATTTTTCATGAGTTATCTGAAAACGACTTGATTAAAATAGTTCAACTTTGGATTAATGAGTTTAATGATAGAAAAACATTTGATTATTCAATTACAATAAATAAAATTAATTTAAAAAATATTATTAATAAATATTATTTTAGAAATGAAGGGGTTAGATCTCTAAGTAAATTTTTCAACCATATTTTGGAAAATAAAATACTCGACTTAGATTATCGTAAAATTAAATCAAACAAAACAAAACTTGAAATAAACAATTTTGAAATATCAATTACAAAAAAATGAACATTGATCAAGAAGCACAAAATCTAATTGAATTAAGTAACTATCTAAACGAAAAAGAGATTTTAAAATTAAATAAAACAATCAAATATGCAATTAAAGCTCATCAAGGACAAAAGAGATTTTCGGGCGACCCTTATATTATTCATCCTTTTAAAATTGCTCAATATTTAGCCAGTAAAAAATTTGATCTAATCACCATTCAAGCTGCACTTTTGCACGATACCTATGAAGATTGTGACATCTCTTTAAATGAAATTAGTAAACTATTTGGTAAGAGTGTTTCTCAAATTGTGAGTGGGGTTTCTAAGTTAGGAGAAATTCGATTTAGAAAAAATTGGTTTTCAAACGAAGAAATTATAATTAAGTTAACTAATTTCGAAAGACAATCTGAAACGATTAAAAAAATGATTTTGGCAATGAGCAAAGATATTCGTGTAATTATTATTAAACTAATTGACAGAGCCCATAATATGGAAACGCTTCAATTTGTTCCTAAGGAAAAGCAGTACCGAATCGCAAAAGAAACAATGGACATTTTTGCACCCATTGCTGACCGATTAGGTATGGGTGAACTAAAAAGCAAACTACAAAACTTAGCCTTTCCTTATCTATATAGGAAAGAATATACCTTGTTTATAAAAATGTATAAAAAAGCGACTAAAAACAGAGAAATTTATTGTTTAAGAATTCATAAATCGCTCTTAAAGTTAATTATTAAAAATAAACTTAATGCTAAAATAGAGGCAAGAGTTAAATCAGTTTACTCAACTTATGTGAAATTAAATTATTACGATGGAGATTTTGAAAAAGTTTCTGACTTGGTAGCACTTAGAATTATTGTTGATAATGAAGATGCCTGTTATCAAGCGATGGGGCTAGTACATAAATTATATCGCCCAATACCGAATAAAATCAAAGATTATATTAGCCAATCAAAGCCGAATGGCTATCAATCGCTTCACACCACCGTTTTTGGACCAAATTCCCAGATTCTTGAAATTCAAATTAGGACTAAAGAAATGGACCGACAAGCAAAATTTGGGATTGCATCTCATTGGTATTATAAAGAATATTCGAAAAAAGGATTTAATAATCGAAAAATTGCTAAAACAATTCCTTGGATTAAAGAAATGGCAAAATGGAGCAGTATGATTGAAGATATTGATGAATTTTCGTTATCAATGAAAACCGATTTCTTTTCCGATCGAATTTTTGTCTTCACTCCCAAAGGAGATATAAAAGATTTGCCAATTGATTCTTCCCCGATCGACTTCGCATTTTCAGTTCACAGCGAAGTTGGTTATTCAATGATCGGAGCAAAAGTTAATGGAAAAATTGCTCAAATCTCATCCAAACTAAACAATTCCGATATCGTTGAAATACTGACTACAAAAAAACCAATTGGTCCTAAGAGAGATTGGTTAAATTTTATTAAAACTTACAATGCCCGTTATCATATTAAAAAATATTTAAAAAAATATCAAAGGTGATGCTTACCAATAATATGTTGCAAACCATGAAAAATTAATAGTTCTAATTCTTTTTCAAAATTATTATTGTATTGATGACTATTTTTTTCGGCTATTTCCGGACAAATAATTATCTGATGTAATGAGTCTTTTTTTTCGTCTGTAAATGTTAGAATATCAGTTTCTTGATTCAAATTTCGATATTTTTGATTGAGTATTTTTATCTTTTTTTTATTGACAAAAATAATTTCTACATGATAACTTTTATCAATAATTTGTTTTGAAAATCGATATAATATTTTTTCGTCAAGTTTAATAGTACTAAGATTTTTTAATCTAATCACGAAAGTTTTTCTTTTACAATTTTTGACACAGCCGATCCATCTGCTTGTCCCTTTACTTGTGACATTACCTGTCCTATTACTTTCCCCATATCCGAAATTCCTTGTGCATTAGTTGACTTTATGACACTTTCAATAATTTCTTCCAATTGGCTTGTTGCTATTTGTTTTGGCAAGTAAGATTTTATGACTGCAATTTTTACTATTTGTTCTTGAGTATCACGATTGTTATTTTCTAACGCATCAAGCGTT
Source organism: Candidatus Berkelbacteria bacterium CG_4_10_14_0_2_um_filter_35_9_33_12 (assembly GCA_002793435.1). GTDB lineage: Bacteria > Patescibacteriota > UBA1384 > GWA2-35-9 > GWA2-35-9 > GWA2-35-9. The sequence continues at coordinate 8,254 of PFQF01000005.1, read as the reverse complement.
TCATTGGCTTGTTTCAATTCTTTTTTTATGACCAATAATAACTCATCGTCACTAATTTCACCGTGATTAGTAATTTTTTTATTTTCGATTGAGGCTTTGATTATCCTTAAAACTGATGTTTTCAAAACATCTCTAGCTTTCAGAGCAGTAATTAAATCAGAATTGATTTTTTTCTCTAACATTGTTTATCCCAAATTTGAATAATCCTCCATACGACTAATCTTATTTCTCCGAACCGCTTTTTTTCTTCTCAAATTTCTAGAAACTTTTTTTTGTCGTCTTTCTTTTCCACGAGCGTCAGAAAATAATCGTTCGACTTGAACGATTCGATTAAATCTTCTAATTACGACTTCAGCCGATTCTGGGTTTTTTCTTATCATTATTTATTATTCTTCACCTTACCTTCAAATTAATTATTATTCATTTTACCTAACTGTTGTCCACCCAACAGGTGAAGATGAATGTGGTCGACGACCTGACCACCATGTTTTTTAATGTTAAAAACTAATCGATAACCATTTGTATTTAAATGATGCGATTTAGCCAATTCAGATGCTACTCTCACCATTTTACCCAACAATTCGATATCTGAATCAACGATATCGACTATGCTTGGGATATGTCTTTTGGGCACAATTAATATATGAATTGGGGCTTGAGGATTGATATCATTAAAAGCCGAAATTTGATCATTCTCAAAATGATATTCTCCATCCGAACCCGAAAGACGATTGGCAATTTTGCAAAAAACACACTCAGACATAGTAATTCTTTTTAATATAATCTACCCAATTTTTCCTTAACCATTCTTTTTGTAACTTTAGTGTATCATCTAAGCCCCGCTCCGTCAATTCCTTATCGACAACTGATCCACGGTGTGGGTAACGATGCATTTGTGGATGAGGTGAAAAAAAACCTTGACTATAGTGAACTAGTTCATGAGCTAAAGTAGCAGTGATGATAAATTCAGGAATATTCTCGTCTCTAAAAAAACCATTAAGGGTAATAAATGTATTTGGATCTTCTTTGCGTCTGCCAAATTTAATTGTTCCTAAACGCTGTTTATTAGACTTCCCAAAACGAATAAATAGATTATTTTTGATCTCTACATCAGAAAAATAGCGTTGAAGTATTTGTTTAGTTAAATTTTTTAGCCACTTATCATTTCTCATTATTACTACTATTATAACCATAATTATTATTAATACAAATCAACCTACACAAATCTTAAATAATCATTCTTTTTGGTATAAAATAGTACTTTTCTAACGATCATTATTTTTTGACTATTTTAGTATTGTTAAATATATATTATTATATTAATATTACATCATATTTGTACCTTGGGAGGAAAGAGAAATACGTGATCTCTACATTTACCAGGTGGGATAATTCCAGATCCGCAATCAGTAGTAATGGTTGAACAATACTACAATAATATATCTTAACCTGTTATAGTATCTATGGTATACACCATAGATACTCGTTTAGTCGTTAGATTTAAAAATTTTAATATTATATTTACAATGATTATATCTACAATGATTTTCTTTAGAATAGTTCAAAATAAACTTTAGAAATTAATCTAGTTCATATAGAAAGCTATTTCCTAAATTAACTAATTCAGGAAATAATGCTAATTCAGGAATTTAAAGCACCAGCCATTGACAGACGATCAATCTTGTGATAAAATGATATAGTCTTTCCAGAATATGGGAGGATTTTTTTAATGCCTAAATTTCAAAAGATCGTGATTATTGTAGCTCTGGTGATCTTGACTAATTTGGCTTCTGTAAAGGTTGCTTTAGCTAATTCCGATTCGCTTGAATTTGATATCAATCAAAAAATAAATTCTCTTTTAAAAAATTCAATAGAGTCGGTCTTGGCTGTAAAAACAACTCTCCCGGCAGGTGAAAATAATAATAGTTCTAATCATTATCAAACGAATTTAATTTTAACAAAAGATCCGATTAAACTGATCGATTTACCCATAAAAGAAAAATTTTCATTCCTAAAAGTAGATTCTAAATATCAAAAAGAAATCAGCTTAAAAAGAGTTAAATTAGCTATTAAACCTAAAGGCGTTGCTCTAGTTTATCCCGATCCAAACCTTGAAACAAAACGAAATTTAGTCCAAAGCATTGCTAATCAATATCAGGTTGACTGGAAAATATTAGAAGCTATCTGGCAAGTTGAGAGTGGTAAATCTTGGAACAGATTGGTCATTTCTGTTGATGGCGCCTTAGGTCCAATGCAATTCTTGCCGTCAACATTTAGAAAATATGCTCAAGACGGAGATGGTGATGGTAATACTAAAATCGAAAACAGCGCTGACGCATTAGCTTCGGCGGCTAATTTATTGAAACAAAATAGTGCCTCTGGAAATATTGAAAGTGGTATTTTTAGCTATAACCACTCAACTGCTTATGTCAATAAAGTAAAAAATATCGCTAATAATATTTAAATTCCAGTTGCAGTTGTATTTGTTGTGGTCGCATTTTCAGTAATTACGTAATTATAATCAGGAGGGATAATTTCAACCCAGGTTTTTCCGGTATTTAATTGATACTCCACCCCATCACTATTAGAAAAAATAATCTGTGATTTTGAATCACTTTTTTTCCAGACCCCAGTTTGCTCTTTACCATTGTTAATTACACTTGCTTTTCCTGTTCCGATAGTATCAAACTTAAAAGTTGCTTTAGCGCCAGGAAGTTGAATGGGAACTCTCGATACGGTAATAACAACAATATTATTTGCGAATAATTGCTCATTATTATTTCTATCAATATGCTTTTGCCCAGCTAAATATCGTTCATAAAGGTTTTTTTCACGATTATATTTCCATTCCACCTGATAGCTACCCCCGTAGTTAATGGTTATACTATCTTGATTGCCCCTTTCAATTAAACTTAACTCATCTCGATATTTCCAAGGTGTATAATTGGCTACTTCGCTATAACCTTTTTGCTTTGCTAATGAATAAAGCTCTTGCGTACTAGTATAGAGTGTATGCTCAGATGCAACTTTTTGATACGACTTTCTTTCAAAATAACCATTCGTATGAGGCAAATCCATCACTCCATCCGCACTGATTTTTTGAAGCGCATCCAACGCTCCACCAGCGTGAGCATAATAAGCGTTGAACCCTTCTGCCCAATCAACAAAGAAACTCCGGGCAGATCTAACCGGTCCAATCTCTTTAGCATCAAATGGGGAAAATAATGCCATAAAACGGGTAATACCACCCTCAGTGATCGCCTCAAAAACAATACTAGCCTTTGTCAACCCTGATTGTGGTCGAGCATCCGGGTGGTTTTCAACAATAATTGCTAATGGATGGCGATCAGCATTTTCATTAACTTCTTCATTTGATATTTTCGCCTTTTTCTTTTGCGTTTCTTTATTGTTTAATAAAGAACTATCAATGAGATTAAAACCACTCTCAACTCGCCGTGAAGCGACTCCATAACGGTACAAAACGGTGGTTAAGAACGCTACGACTAAAATAAACATCAAGGTGATTAACCAACCTTTTTTATTTTTACAGTTATAAGTATTCTTTATAAAACCAATAAATTTTTTCCAGATTGATAGCTTTTTATCATTGACCGATGTTTCGACTAACTGGTGGTTAATTTCTTCCATATTTTCTTCTTATTTTAAATGTTTTTTTGATTAATTGTCATTATAATTCCAAACCCGAATATTGTTACGACAAGATAGATCAAACCTCCAAAAACAGGTAAATTTATTAAAAAATAGACAATTAATAATCCGATTGCCAACTGAGCGATATTTTTTGAAATGGGCAATATTTTTCTACCGATTAAATAGGCAACGATAATTTTTGATAAATAGAACGAAATCAAAAAGAGAGCTAACACTATCATTGCCAAACTAATACCAACTTGAGACAATATCAAAATAACAATAATTGGTAAAATTACTATTAACCCAACTGTACCTTTTAAAAATATCGCCCCCCATTGATTAACCAACTGTTTCTTGTGTTGATCGATTTTTTTGCCCCATAAGCAAAGCATTAAAAACCCAACTAGTAGGCAGGAAAAGAATGAAATTAGCAAAGAATAGTAGTGTAAGCTTGAGTTAGAGTTTGGTTCTTGAAAATTTTTAATAATTGTTTGAGATCCAATCGTAACTTCTTCACTCCGTTCAAAATCACTAACAATAGCGTAGAGACTGCCAAGAATATCAGTTGGACTGGTTAAGTTTAAATTACGAGCAACTGCATAAAGATCTCTTTCTATTTGGCTCGATAATGTAATTCTATCCGCTACTAGATAAATATTTCTGACTTTTTTTAAATTTGATTTTATATTTGAACCGATAGCAATCACATTACCATCTACTTCACCCTCGAGAGCAATATTAGTCCCGATAACTAATAGATCGCCATTAATTTTACCTTTAGTCGTAAAATCTTGACCAATTACAATGAGATTATCCTCAACAACCTCATTTTCTTTAATTAAGTAAAGATTAGTGCTATCTTTAGCAATCTCAAACTGAGTAGCTTGTGCACTTGAAATAATTAGTAAACCTAAAATAATACTTATCATTCCAACAAAAACCGATCGTATTTTTGTATCTAATACTTTTTTCATTAGATAAAATATTTAAAATAAAAAAATAATCCCACAGCCAGAAACAAAATCAAAACAATCACCATTTTCAGCAGTTTAGCTGTAATTACTCCTGTAATATAGCCAACCAAAAAACCGATAACTAAAACGGTTAAATTGTTAAAACTGAGCTGAATATCTTTAATATTGTCCCACATAATTATTTACTACCTAAAACAACCAAAATATCGTAACCACTACCAATCAACGATATGGTTTCCTCTTCAAGAGTAAAGGTTTTATCGGTAAATGAAGATTTTAGCGTCTCTGCTTTGCTCTTGTTACCTACAAGGTAGTAAATTATTCCCGTTTCGTAATCTTGTTTAGTCGCATTGCCAATCTTACCAACATTAAAACCAGTGCTAGTTAATTGATCTTGATATTTTTTAGCGTCGCCCGCAACGCCATTGCCATTTAAAATCCTAACCACAAACGAACTTTTATCCACGCTTGTGGTTGTCTTAGTAGTCGTGGTTGTGGTTGTAATAGATAAAGAAGAATTAGTTTTTAGATCCAAGCTTGTGTCAGTTGTGGATTTTTTATCACTTTCAATGCCTTTTACTTCAAAAGCCGAAAATTTCGTTTCTTTTTGAGCCGTATCTTGAGTTTTTTTCTGCAACCAATAGCTTAATCCTTGTGCTAATAAATAAGCAATTAAAGCCAAAATTAAATAATTTAATATCGTTCGGAACTTACTAGCTCGGTGATTTTGGGTAATTTGAGGACGAATAAATTCGTTTTTTTCAGTATGAGAAACAATTAGTCTCTCTTCGGTTGGTTTATCTTCTATATTTGTCTTTTGTTTTTCAGCTGACGCCAATGTTTCTGGCACTTTAGAGAAAATGTCAAATTTTTTGTTATCAAGATCTTTCATTTTGTAAAAGATATTTTTTTACTTTTTTTGCTATAAAAACAACCCTTTGTCTATATTATAAAATATCTTTTACAAAGTTCCAAATTTTTACTTATTTTACCAACGCAACTCGGGAACTTCTTTTAAGTCCTGTGGAGAACTACCCTTTTTTTTACTTGGTTTTGATACAATTTTACTTTTAGTAACAACTATTTTTTTAGCTTTTTCGTCAAAAGTTGCATTGACCGTATCACCTTTTTTCCAAGCCATTGCATCAATCGCACTTTTAGGTAAAGTAATACAAAACGAGTAATTCGAAAATTTAATTAATTTTCTTTTTGATTTTTTCATACGACCTCCTTTTTCTAGTATATATGCATGGTTAATGTATGTCAAACTTTTGCGATAACCAAACCATACCAATCTAGAATAACAAGAGTAACAATAATTCCCAAAAGATTGCCCATAATCAATTGATAATCAGTATGACGATAGAGTTTTTTTCGTGAAACATAAATAATCGGAACCAATAAAAAGGTGAACAAATACCAAAAAGATATAATTACTGTTAAGGCGGTAAATAATGAGGCTGTTGTGGCGGCATGAGCGCTAATTTTCCAATAATAAGTAACTAATGAAAAAAGTATTCCGCCAATTAAAAATAACACTATTCCGGCATGAAAGGGCTGTTGTTGACCATATAAATCACTAATGACCATTTCAAGCCCCAAAACAAGTATTTGAGGGATTAAGGCTAGAAGACGATCTTTTTTAACCGATCCTTTTTCTAGTGGTTTATCGACTTCAACCCCGAGAAAACTTAAATAATAGAGCCAAATATAATTAAATAAATAATTAAAAACAACAATCATGAAAATCCACCCATAGAGAGATGCTCCGGAAAAGCTTTTGAAGGCTAAAATTATCAACAAAAGCGGGATCACATTTTCAGGATTAAAAATAAAGGAAATAAAATTGAATAAATCTGGATTTTTTTTAGTGATCATATTCTTCTCTCTTCAAACCTAACTCTTCTTTTTTGAACAATCGCTTTAATGTTGTTTTGTTTTGGAGTTAAGCGACTATTGGCACTCTTAAATTCCATAAAAATAATTTCATTCTCGTCAAAGACTATCCCATCAACCGGCGTTCCAATAAATCGAAAGTTTTTCGGATCATAGCCAAAATTGGCAATAAAAGGCATAAATTGTTCGGTTGTTTTTCCATACAGAGACGAAAGTGATTTTTTGGCAAATTTAGTATTTTTTAATAATTTTACGCTTCTTCTCCACAATAAAAACAAGGTGATACAAAACAATACCAAGACTAAAATCATCTTTTCCATTTTCAATATCTTGTATTTATCATATTATCCTACAGACTAGACAAATTTCCTAATTACCCCCCTCAATCTTCCTTGAATAATAACTTTTTCAGTATAAATTGGCTGATATTTTTTATTGGCTGCTTGAAGACGAATTCGGTTTTTCTCTTTATAAAACCTTTTAAGAGTCACATTTTCACCATCGAGAAGTGCCACCACAATATCTCCATTGCTCGGGCTAGAGACTCTTTGAACAACCGCATAGTCTCCATCGTAAATCCCATCGTCTTTCATCGAATCACCACGAACTTTAAGCACAAAAATATCCGGACCCATCATATCTCGTGGAACATCAATTGTCTCCGATGTTCGAACCGCCTCAATTGGTGCTCCAGCCGCAATTATACCAAGGAGTGGAATAGTGTAATTGCGTTCATTAAATTTCTGAGTTAGTTGAATTGAACGAGCAATATTATGCTCGTTGTCCAAAAATCCTTTTTCCTTTAATGAGTCAATGTAACCAGCAACGGTAGCGATCGAAGAAAAATCGAACGCTTGAGCAATCTCACGATAGGACGGCGCATAGTCATAACGATCTATAAAGTTTTTGATATAATCAAAAACTTCTTTCTGTTTTTTAGTTAAATTAGACATTTCGTATTCCCCTCTTCTTAATTATTACCCATTAATAGATAATACGAACTATTTGCGAACATGTCTAGTTGTGAATAAGTCAGTAATTTTATGTGATCTTAGTTACTTCTACCTTAATATTTCCAGCTGGTGCATTTATTTCAAACGATTCGCCAACTTTTTTCCCAAAAAGCGCTTTTCCAATTGGTGAATCGTTTGAAATTTTTCCTTTAGCAGGATCAACTTCATTGGCACTAACTATTTGAAACACTTTTTTATCTCTATTGATCTTGGCTTCAACTTGACTTCCGACTATTACTACCTCTTCACTATTATATAAAACAACTCTGGCTTTTTTTATCATCTCTTCTAACTGTTTAATTCTTCCTTCAACAAATGATTGTTCATTTCGAGCATCATCATATTCTGAATTTTCTGACAAATCGCCCAAAGCTCGGGCTGCTTGAATCCTCTCGATAACAGCTGGTCTTTTTTCGGTTTTCAAAATAGAAAGCTCATTTTTTAGCCTATCAAGACCCTCTTTTGAAATCGGATAATTTTGGTTTGACATAGTATGAATTATTATTTTAACCTTCTAAAAAAAACAATCGAGCCAACTTGTTTTTTCTAACTCGGCTCTAAATTAATTCTTTCTGATATGAAATTATACTCTTATTTTTTTAGTTGTCAATATGATGCACTGGTCCAATACATCGAGGACACTTTTTATCTTGATAATGTTTTCTCATAATACTCCATGGGTGTCAAATAGTTAAGTGCTTGATGGGGACGGTAGGT
>PFQF01000003.1 GCA_002793435.1 Candidatus Berkelbacteria bacterium CG_4_10_14_0_2_um_filter_35_9_33_12 | reverse complement strand
CCTTAACAATTCCTTTGATGTCTTTTAAATCTTGTTTAGTTAAGCTCATATTATAATTTTAACACACTATTGACGAATACGGGGATAGCGTAGATTAATAAGGAGAGGATTAAACCAGTTATTGAAAAAATTAAACTTTTTTTAGCTTTTTCTAATCTTGCTTCATCGCCACTAGCACTCATATAGAGATAACCGCTGAATACTATTGATCCGACTGCGATAAAAATCACAAAACCAAGGGCGATTTCTATATAACTCAATAAAATACTATCTAGATTTTTAATTTTACCTGAGTCAGTGGAGTTAGAATACTTACTCAATCCTTTTAATCCGATGACCAATTTGTCCCACCCCAAAGATTTATCAATTTTAGTTGATGCTGGAACCTTAGCTTTAGCAGAAGTTTCGGCGCTCGAAATATTGTTATAAATTGCGTAACCAAAAATTGCACTAATAATTACAAAACCAAGCCCAAAAATTATTAAATTAAACCACTCTTTTTTCATATAACTATTATACCATTTTGCTAATATTTATTTTAGGTATTTTTCTTTATTTTGATTGTGTTCGGCAATGTTTTTGGCAAAATGGGCTCTGCCTTCCGAATCGTGAACAAAATAGAGATAATTATTTTTTTCGTAATTAATGACCGCTAGAATACTTTTGATTGACGGGTTGCAAATTGGGCTAGGTGGCAAACCATCATTTCGATACGAATTAAAAGGCGAATTGACCGAAATATCACCTACTTTTAATTCTTGCCAAAATTTAAAATCTTTTTTTTGATTATTTTCTTTTGCATATTGAACAGTTGGATCAGCTTCGAGCACCATACCGATCTTTAACCGATTTTTAAAAACTCCAGCAATATGCGCTCGATCTTCATCGAATTTTACCTCCCTTTCGACAATTGAAGCTAGAATTAAATCTTCATCACTCGGATTAATTTTATTCTCTGACATTTTCTGATTGTAATTTGCTAAAAGTTTATCAACAATTATTTGCGGTGTTGTTTTAACTGCGATTTGATAAGTATCAGGATAAAGTTTTCCCTCATATTTTTGAGCTGTTTCGATAAATTCTTCAAAACTGATAATACCTTCTTGATCTAAAAGTTGCGCATATTGCTCAACCCTCCAACCTTCAATGAAGGTAAATTTCTTTTCTGAAACTTCACCATTCGATATGATTTGAAGATTATTCTTCGGCGGTTGATTAGTGTATAAATAATATATTCCAGGTTGGATTTTTAAGCCAGTAATTTTAACATATAAATAAGAAAAATATTTACTCTTAATTATTTTTTCCTCGACTAAACGATCTAAAATTTCTAAACTTTTTTGTCCTTTTTCAATTCTAAAATAGACCTGAGTTTCTTCTTTTGATGCCAAATTCAAACTAATTATTTCAATAATAAAATAACCAATAATAGCCAAAATAGCTACCCCAAATATAAATTTTATTGAGTTAAAGTTATTTTTATTTAATTTAAATAGTAGTCTTTTAAGATACATTTTTAAGATATTGTTCCAGCAGAATTCTAGCTACTTCGCTATGCTCTTTAATTTTTATTTCTTTTGGAGATAAACCTAAAACTCGCAGATTATTTTGAGCTTCGATTGAACTTAAAAACTCATTTTCAAAAATAATTTCAAACTCACCTAAAATATCAATCTTTTCTGCCCAATTTCTAATTTTTTGGCACTGTTCATTTTCGCTACCATCATCATTAACTGGCAAACCAATGATAATTTTCTGAATTTTTTTTTGTAGTGCATAATTTTGGATAAATTCCAAAAGTTTTGTAGTTTCAAGACTTTCAAGACTGATAGCCAAAATAGTGTTTAAAACCGCTACTCCGGTCTGTTTATCTCCAATATCGAGAGCTAAAATATTATTATTCATATTCAATCTGTACTTTAATCCGACTTGAAATAATTGGCAACTTTTTAATCGGATTGTAGGCGGGTTTAAGATCGATAATCACTTTCTCAACTTGATCAGATTTAATCATATCTTCAGCAATTGACTCTGGTTTAAAAACAATCTCTTTTTTGATTTTTTCTAAATCTAGTTTAGGTGAAAGTTGCGTTGAAATATTTGAAATCGTACTTAATTTTTTATTGGCATAATCTTGAGTCTCAATCTTGATTTCGATAGCATCATTCTCTCTCAGATTAAGCGATTTATCTTCCGGCACTTGCTTTTTAATTAATTCAATAAACTTATTTTTATATTCGTTGGCATCGACGCCTATAACAGTCGCTTTGACTTTAACTAAAAGATTAAATTTTTCTGCTTCGCTACCAATATTTTTACTGCTCTTTTTATCAACTGTTTCAGTACTGATAGCATCCACAAAAATTTGCAGTTCTTTATTTTGTTCAACCAGTTTATTTTTGGCTTCTTCTTTAGCTAAATTCTCCAATTTTTCAACCGCTAAATTGTAATCTTCTTGAGAAATTATTTTTATTTCCTGAGTTGAGCCACCAGTCATGCTTTTGTCAGTTTCACCATAGATTTTTTCTCTTTTTTCACCCGAAATACTCTCGATTATAAATCGACCACTACTGACATTATAGTTATCCCCAGCCTCCTTAGCTTCAATGGTGGCGGAAGTTTTTCCAGCCACCGTGGATATTTTTCCCTCAGTTAACGATAGAGTTGCACCAGGAACGGAAATATCACTTAGCAATATAAATTCAAGATCATTTTTTTTAAAAACACTGTCTTTAGCTACCGTCTGAATTTCGGTTGACCAGCTATTATAGACCATAATGGTCGCTTTGGCTTTCTCACCGACATTTTTTTTACCGGTGGTCTGAAAATCTTCTTGAGCTTTCGCTTCAAAAGTTAAAATTTTCCCCGAGACTTGATTGGCTGTTAAACTATCTTTACTTGTGGCTTCAACTATTTCAATTTTTTCTGTTTGTTTAAATGGCTCTCCAATTACCGAAATACTTACGGTGGCACTCGGTCCAAAAATAATTATTCCAAACAGAAGTAAGATAAATAGAATTATTAATGCTAATTTTTTAAAGTTTAAATTGAATTTTTTTCTGGGCAGTTTAATAGCCTCAACTTTTTTTTGATTAAATTCTTGATACGATCCAGCTATCTCTTTAATCTTTTTCTCTTCTTCGACTTTTTTTTCAATTTCTTCTTCGTCAGCCACTTCTGTGTTCGTACTTTGAAAATGGTGGACTGTGACTAATGGAACATCTTCTTCAGCTCCAAATTCTTCACGGTTTTCGGACGATTTATCTTTTATAACCCCAACACTATTATCAATTTGATAGCCAGTCTTAATAAGTAAGTTTTTTCCAACTTGATCCTGAGTGACAAACGAAATTTTCTTCTTTTCTTTATCAGCATTTTTTTTAATCAATTTAAGATTAATTAGACTTTGAAGAATCAGAGCGCCCTTTGGTACGACCAAAACAATTTGAGTTTGGGTTGAATTTTTTATCTTGGCTACAATTGAAGGCAGTTCCTCGTCAACATCTAAATAGATAATCTCTTTTTCTTTTTTTTCGCTCATATTTATCTTCTTAATGAACCTTTAATTTTTGATTTTACATTTTCAATTATAGTATCTGAACCGATCAAATCGATAGCCACATTTACCAAAGCCAATGGTGTTACATCTTGAGGATTGTCTAACAATTTTTTTTCATCATTTATTTTAGCGACATTGTTTGGATGAAGAAACGACACTTTAGGTTTTTTAGCAAAAGGAATATTGTGCCATTTTTCAGTTTCTAAAACTGCCTTAATTTCTGGCAAAAGAGAACCACCGCCACAAAGCAAAATTCTTGACGGAAAAAGATCAAGATTTGAAAAATCTTCCAGCATCAATTTTACCCCCATTATCCAAACATCAATGTTGTCACAAACCGCATCTTTAATCTGTGATTTTTTTTCTCCATCTTCTAGTTGACGATTAGAATAATCAATTTTTAGCTGTTCAGATTGAGAAAAAGGAATGTTCAATTTATCAGCAATGCTTTTAGTAAACGATCTTCCGCCCATACCAAACATTTTTGTTCCTTCAACCCCACCATTAGAAACAATCGCAATGTCTGATGTTCCTCCACCGATATCCAAAATAATAGCTGAAAAATCAACCGCTTCTTCTTCCGCTACCGCTCGAGCGACTGCATAGGGTTCAGCTGCCACAGATAATAGATCAAATTCAAGCTGTTCAGCAATAGTTTGTAAAGCGGATAGATGAATGTTGGGTGCAAAAGCGTTATAAACACCAATCTCAATAGTTTTGCCTTGAAAACCAACCGGGTTAGTAACTTTGTAATTATCAATTCGAACATCGACAATGGCGGTATTAACTAATTTAATATCGATTTCTTGGTGACCGGTTTCTGCAACTAAAGCCGTTTTAGCTTGACTAAATGATTTATCCTGAATTTTACTCACAATTCCTTTAAGTTCTTCAATTGTAATATTGATTTTTGGATTCTCCCTCTGGTATTTGACAGTCGTGGTGGTACCTTTAACTAATTCACCAGCAATTCCCATTACAATTTGATAAGGCAATACTCCGGCATTTTTAGCCGCCATTTCTAAAGCCGATTCGCTATTTTCAACCACTCCGGCTATATCAGTCACAACGCCCCCGTGCATATCGGAAAGCCGTTGTCTTTGAAATCCATACCCCTTAATATTAGCTTGACCATTTTTAACTTCAAAAATGACCGCCTTAACAAAAGCCGTTCCAATGTCGAGAGCGATCCCCCAGTTTTGATATTTTTTTGGATTCAGAAGATGAAACAAATACCCTCCCTTTTTATCAAACTATTTAGTGACAACTGCCTTGATTCTTTTTATCCCTTTCGCAACCGATTCTACTTTGATTACTTTAAAACTTCCCAATTTCTTGATATTTTCAACATGTGGTCCACCACAAATTTCTTGTGATACTACTATATTACCATCTTTTATCGTATAAACCGAGACCTCTTTTTGATAGCGATCGGCAAATTGTCCTTCGGCATTAATTGCCTTAGCGTCATCGATATTCATTTTCTCATGTTCAACCACAAGACCTTTGTCAATCCAATCGTTGACACAAGATTCTATTTTACTGACTTCATGTTCGGTTAAATTCTTATCGTAATTAAAATCGAATCTTAATCTTTCACTAGTAATATTTGATCCCTTTTGAACAATATTATTGGAGATTATTTTTTTTAATGCCGATAGTAATAAGTGAGTAGCGGTATGAAATTTAATCGTAATTTGATTGTTATTTTCCAACCCACCTGAAAATTTAGCTTTTGAATTTGAACGAGAAATATTTCGATGTTGATTGAATAATTTCTGAAATTCATCATAAACATTTTTTTTGATATGAATATTTTCATCTTTAATTAAACTCTGAGAAATTTCTAACGGTAAACCTGAAGACTGGTATAAATCAAAAAGATCTTGAGCTGAAATATTTTTTTTTCGTTGATATATTTTGAGCAAATTTATTCTTCCGTTGGCAATAACATTTTTAAAATTTTTCTCCTCAACTGCTAAATTAGTCTCTCTAATAAACTGAGTTATTGAAAGTTTTTTTTGATCGAGAATTAAAATCGCTCGACGGATTAATCTTCTTAAAATATAGCCCTGATCTTTATTTGAAGGCAGTAATTTTTCAGCCAATAAATATCTAATTGAACGAAGGTGATCAAGCAAAATATTTAATTTTTTTTGAGATAAATTATTTTTCGATAACATATTTCTATCTTTTGTGTAATAATCACTTTGAAAAACATCTGCATAACGATTTAAAACCATGACCAATCTTTCAACTCCCATACCTGTGTCAATCCCAAGGGTCATTAACTTTTGAAATCGATTGTCAATAAATTTATATTGATTAAAAACTAGATTCCATATTTCAACTCCGTCAATATAAAATTCTACCGTTGGTCCAGCAGGGCTATTGTCAATGCCTAGCGACCAAAAATTTTCTTGATAATTTTGAGCTGAAATATCTTTCAAACCTTCGATTTTTAATTTTTCAAGAATATTTTTCGAATCCTGATCAACCTCAAGTTGTCTTGATTTATCGCCGGAAAAAAAGGTAGCTGAAATTCTGTTTTTATCAACTGCTAAATATTGAGGTAAAGTTAAAAAATTCCAAGCTAGATGGATTGCCTTTTCTTTATTGTAGCCACCAAAAGAAAAATTTCCTAACATTATAAAACTGCTTAAATGTATATTATCCCCAACTTCCTCAATATCACTGGTTCTTAAACAGGGTTGAATAGTTACAATATTTTTTTCTTTAACTTGATCGGAATGAACAAAATATTCCTTGAATTGTTGCATACCAGCTGTTGTGAAAAGCACCGAGCTATCATTTTCGGACAACAAATTAGAAGAGGGATGGAGAATATGCTTATTTTGCTCAAAATATTCAGTAAATTTTTCTATGATTGTTTGGCAAGAGTAATTCATTATTTAAACACAAAATTAAAAAGGTTTTTAATGTTAAGCGAATCAACAAAATTATTTTCCTTAATACCAAATGACCCGTCTCCACCCTCCCAGTTTTTACCGTATATATTATCATAAGTTTGCCAAATGTTTTTTACCATACTAATAAATCCATCTGTTTCTTTATTCAAAGCGTTTTGACCGAAAAATAATATTATTTCGGCTGATTTCGGACCACCATTATAATGAGCTAAAATCACATCATAATTACCGTTATATTTTTCATATTGCTGTTTTAAATAGGCAGAACCCAGGCGAATATTAATTGCTGGTTCATTTAATTTTGAATCAGAAAAATCGGTCATATTCAAACTATTAGCTACACCACGAGCAGTGGCTGGCATAAGTTGCATTAAGCCACGGGCGCCGACTCTTGAAACTGCATCTTTATTAAACCGAGACTCAGTAAAAATTACGGCTACGATAAAATTTCTTTCTAAGCCAAATTCATTCGACGAAGTCAAAATTTCATCCTTATATTCAAGTGGATAGATGGCTTCTCCCCAGATTTGAGGAAAATATTTAACAAAAATACCCACTCCAATCGAGAGTAATAAAACAATTATTCCAATCTGTACCAATCTTTTTTTCATAATTATTTACTATATCGGTTTACCACAGGCGAGTATAACAAATCGAATGGTGCCGAGAAGAGGATTTGAACCTCCACGCCCAACAATAGGGCACAGCCACCTCAAGGCTGCGTGTCTACCATTCCACCACCTCGGCAGAACCAAAACCAAAGATTTTGGAATTATCAATTTATAATTTTCAATTTTTAATCAAATGAAGTATCTCTACTCTTCCAATTCTAGCCGATTATGAGTTAAAAATAAAGCTTTTTTGTGATAAAATAGTTAAATATGAATAATAATAACTTTAGATTATCAAATTTATTTGTTTCCGTAATTACGATTACCCTAATATTCGTTTTAGCAATAATTTATCTCAGCCAAACAAAAGCTCACAAACGAGACGATACAAGAATTACTAACATTCATCTAATCGAATCAACTTTAAAACTCTACAATGATAAAAACAATCGTTATCCCGATACAAGTGATAATGATTGTTTTGGTTTCGATCTTGGCTTAATGAATTTTGACCCGGGTGAAGAGAAATCATTCTTAAAAAATTTAAATGCTGAAAATTTAATAACTAATATCCCAGTTGATCCATATCCTAAATTGCAAAATATTGGAAAATGCAACAACTTTAACCAGAGCAAAAATTATTATAGTTTTGCTTATCAAAAATTTGAACCCGGTAAATATGGTTGCGATTCTGATCAGGGTGCTTTTTATGTCTTAGGAATAACAAATTTTGAAACTTACGATATAACGCCCGAAAAAAGTCCGGGTTTTTCTTGCCCTGAACTTGATTTTTCAAAAGAATTTTCATGGGTGACTGGAAAATTTGAGAAATAATTTGGAACATTATAAGACCACTCTTTCTCTCTAATTCGGCTCCTATAGTTTGAATGTTTTCAATTGATTTTAGGTCATGTTTAGTTAAGCTCATATTATGAGATTGTCAAATTTATCAAAAGATTTGTCAAACAACTAATTACTTTCCCAATCATATTTTTTATCAAATCCCAATAGCTGTGGTTCGACTTCAAGATCAATGTTGAATTTTTCTTTAATAGTTTTAACTTCGTGTTCGATAACCTGGATAATTTCTTGCACTTTGGCGTTGCCTAGATTGATAATGTAATTGGTATGTTTTGGACTAATTTGTGCTCCGCCAATCTGATAACCCTTTAATCCAGCTCGGTCAATAACGGCTGCGGTCGGAATCACTGAAAACGGATCATCTTTAACGACATCCTTAAACCGTATTACTACCCCGGGGGTGGTAGTATCGGTTGGAATGTTTTTAAAGATACTACCGACGCAGGGGAAATTGATAGGATGTTTTTCTTTTCGATAATACCGAGTAAATTGTGATTTTTCTTTCAATAATTTTGGATCGCCTTTTTGCATTTGCA
Source organism: Candidatus Berkelbacteria bacterium CG_4_10_14_0_2_um_filter_35_9_33_12 (assembly GCA_002793435.1). GTDB lineage: Bacteria > Patescibacteriota > UBA1384 > GWA2-35-9 > GWA2-35-9 > GWA2-35-9. The sequence goes on along the minus strand of PFQF01000003.1, from coordinate 19,973 downwards.
ATATTACTTCCAAGATAATCTCGTGGTTATGCTTGAATACGCTCTCTCGATACCCAAACTGACACTGCTTATTATTCCTAATTTTTTCTTTCAATCCTCTAGATTCTAGATTCGAACATCTAACTTTTGAAACACAGTTTCGTATTTCTCCTTTAAAGGCACCGGCATTGCCTCGCACCGCTCCGCCCACCGTTCCAGGCAATCCCCCTGCCCATTCTAAACCTTTTAACCCTTTGTCATTAGCGAGATTAACTAATTTGTCCAAAACAAAACTTGCCCCAACTTTAATTTTATTACCTTCAATCTGACAATTTTGAAATTTTGGTTTAATAATTAAACCATTGTAACCCTTGTCAGAAACTATTAAATTACTTCCCCCAGCTAAAATAAAATAATTAATCTTTTTTTTTCGAGCAAAATCCAATGCCTCTTTAAGATCGTCAATATTATTTACCTCACAAAAATACTTAGCCATTCCACCAACTTTAAAGGTTGTATACGGTGCAAGTGAAATGTTTTGTTGAATATTTGTATTTTGCATAATACTTAAGGCTAAATCGTTATATTGCCCTTAAATTTTTCAAAAGTTTTATCGCCAATGCCTTTGACATTTTTAATTTCTTCAATTGATTTAAACCCGCCATTTTGATTGCGATAATCAATAATTCTTTGAGCGTAAGTTGGACCGATACCGGATAAAGAATCGAGTTGGCTTAAACTTGCACTATTAATGTTAATCAAACCCGTTGAGGCAGTAGAAATATTTTGAGTACTTTTTGAACTAGCACTAGTTTTCTTGACCGTCTCTGTGATATTACTGCTGGTGGTTTTATTTTCATTTAATAAATCAATAATCTGATTAATTTTATGGTTAACATTTTTTTGTTCTTGCTCTAAATTAGTCACTTTTTGCACTAGTTCGTTGCTAGTGTCGTTATTTTTTTCGGATTGAAAATTTAAGACCAACATTATAGCGCTTGCAACTAATATACTAACTATCAGCAATGTACCAATTAAAGTTTGGTATTGTTCAAGATTAGAAACGATTTTTTTTAAACTATTTTTATTCATTACTCTAAATGTAAATGATGAAAATATTGAGCTAGTTTTTTATCAATAATTTTTTTATCAAATAAGTTATTGGTTATCATTTCTATTGCAATTTCTTTAGCCGTTTTAATCAATATTTTATCAGACAAACGGGCAATCTTCAATTTCATCATTCCAGATTGCCTAAGACCACCTAAATCGCCCTGCCCCCTGATTTGTAAATCTTTTTCAGCTAATTTAAACCCATCGCTGTACTGACAAAAAATATTTAATCGTTCTAACGAAACTGGGTTTTTACTCGGTGCAATAGCGTAACAATAGGATTGTAAATCGCTTCTTCCCACCCTACCTCGAAATTGATGCAATTGAGATAGACCAAAATTTTCTGCTCCCTCAATTACGATCACTGTCGCTTTTTTAACATCGACTCCAACTTCTACTACGCTCGTCGAAACTAAAATTTCAATTTTACCAGCCTTGAAATCATCCATAATTTTTGATTTTTCTCCATATTTCATTTTACCGTACAATAATCCAACTCGATTATTTGGATATTTTTTCTTGATTATTTCATACTCGTCTTTGGCGGCTTTTTTGCTATCCAAATCAAAAAGTTTTTCATCATCTTCATTAATTTTTTTCTCAACTAGTGGCGTTATTATGTATATTTGATGCTGATTGATTAATTCAGTCTTAATTTTTTCATAGACAATTTCTCGTTGCTCATCTTTAATAATTGTGGTTATGATTGGCAATCTATTTTTTGGCAGTTCATCAATTTGAGAAACATCTAAATCCCCAAAAAATGTCAAAGCTAAACTTCTTGGAATTGGAGTAGCAGTCATGGACAAAAAGTGAGGAACAATGGCTTGATTCTGAGAAATTTTCTTTAATTTGTATCTTTGTTTGACTCCAAAACGGTGCTGTTCATCAACTATCACCAACCCCAATTTTTTTATCTCGATACTATCTTGTAATAGAGCGTGTGTCCCGACTGCAATATCTAGAAAACCTTTTTTGAGCCAGTCAATAAAAGACGATTTTTTGACTTTATTTTCTATCAAAGATTCTTTTGAAGTTAAAAGTCCGATATTGATATTTTCATCTGAGAATATTGATTTAAGTTTTAGGTACTGTTGTCGAGCTAAAATTTCAGTTGGCACTAACCAAACGGCTTTAATTCCTGATTTAAAACATTGATAAATAACGCTCGCCCCAACTACGGTCTTCCCACTTCCAACATCTCCTTGTAGCAATCTATTCATCGGTTGATTTTTTGAAATATCATTTTGTATTTCGCTAATCACTTTGTCTTGGCTAGTAGTTAATTTAAAATCAAGTTTTTTTTCAAAATCTTTTCGATACCTTGACTTAATTTCAACTGGATAGGCAGTCTGTTGTTTAATTTTTTCTCTAATTTTTAAAGAATTTAATATAATATAACTGACTTCTTCTAAAGCCAAACGCCGATAGGCAGTGAAAATATCATGACTATTTTGAGGTAAATGGATTTTATAAATGGCATCTTTGATTGAAATTAATTGATATTTTTCTAAAACTTGATTCGGCAGATCTTCCTCGATACCAGAATTTAAATTAATGATAGAACGCTCAAAATAGGCAATTTTTTTTGAAGTTAAACTTTGAATTGTGTGGTAAATTGGTTGGATCTGTGGGAAAAAACTATATTTTGGATTTCTTAAAGTTAAGGCTTTTTTTACCTCAATTACTTCTCCATAAAAAAAGATATCTTTGCCAACTGAAAAAACATTTTTCAAATATGGTTGATTAAAAAATATAAATTTAATCATTCCCGTTGCATCGCTAGCTACAATTTCTAAAAGATAAATTCGACGACGATGGCTAATTTTTTCTTTAATATCAGTGATCCTAACTTTGATGGCTGAATTGTTCCCAAGTTTGAGATCGCAGATTTTAGTTGTTCGATTAAAATTAATATATTTATAGGGAAAGTAACGAAGTAGGTCTTCAATGGTTAGAATACCATTTTTGGCAAAAAGTTTTTTATAATTTTCACCCAGCCCTGAGATCTCGCTCAATTGACTATTAAATTTTAACATAAGAACATTCTAACAGAAATTTTGTTTTTGAGTACAATTAGCTATCCTCAACTGTTTCGCTATAAATTGATTGAGAAACAGGACTGGTAGTTGTGATTGAAAATTTATCCGCTTTAGAAACTTGGTTCTGTCGAGACGCAAAAACCGTTAACCCGACTACGGCAATAATCAAGATTGAGATAGATGAGTAATATGTATAACGAAACTTATCCATAATTTCATTTTATAGAAGTAGTTGTTGTCGACACTGATCTAGTAGTCGTAATATTGGCTGATGTTGTTACTGCGGATGTAGCTGATGTCTCTCCAGACGGCGGTGAGAAGACTAAACTCAAATTTTCACCGCCTGAGTTAATAACAAAACCTTGAAATTGTTTCAATAATTCCCCTGATTTTATTTCAATATATTTACTGTCGGAAGGTGAAGCAATATACGAGTTACTGACAATTTTGGTTTTAATAGCATTCTCTAAAGTCATTAATCCTTTACCTGCCACTTTAATCAATGGTGAAAATTTTATATCTTGAGGAAAAGGATTAGCTAAAGCGTTCCAACCCTTTTTAAGTTTGATAGTAAAAGGCTTATCGGTTTGAACCGGATTAGCAATAACTGGGATATCGCTCGATTTAATTACTTCACCAGCAGTTTCTTTTACCCATAAAGCTTGCCCCGGAGAAATAGTTGCACTACTTTCAAAAATAGAAGCCCAACTATTATCAATTAACGCATAGATATCTTTGCTAACTGAGTTATGAAAAACTGATTTACCGTCATTGGGAGAATAATAGTATGGAAGACCGATCAGGTTGTACCCAGCCTCAAAAACTAATTGAAAAATTCCCGGTGTAGTTGTGGTGGTTATAAGGCTAACTGCGGTCGTTGTTGGCACAGATTGATTTGGATCAGTCAAAATATTAGCTGATGATTTGTTAGTTGACAGATACCAAGTAATATAAATTGATAATATAATTGCCATCGGCACCAAAATCATTAACCAAATTTTTACTTTTGTCGTCATAATTATCTCAAAATATATGATTTAATCGCCAAGTCGAAAAATATTAAACCCATAAAGACTGAGCCAATCAAAACTACAATCATCCAGTCAGTAACTGGTCCAGTTTCAATATCGATTAGTACAGCCGTTGTTGTAGTTGTTAATACTTCGCTCGTCGTAGTCGTTTCTTCAGTGTCTAATACGATTTCTGTTGTAGTTGTAGTTACATTAGTTTCCTCAGTTGTTAATTCATTACTGTCAACATTATCACTGAAACTATCAAAGAAAATATCATCCGAAAAGTCAATACTATTTGGATCAGCCAAACCATCGCCGGTGTCCGGAAAATTAGGCACTTCTGTTTGTGCCAAAACACCACCCCCACAAATCAATATGGATATTAAGAAAAAACTAAGGAAGAATTGGGCTATTTTTCTATTCACTCCCCTCCGATTACTTATTTATTACTTATTTTATATCCTATACTCTTAGTATAATTATTTTATTTACCGGTGTCAATAACACATTATTTCCATCTTTAGCCCAAGCCAGTTGGAAACTTTCACAAATTCATTTACAAACAAACCTGAATTTGACGATTTTTTATGATAAATATTAATTATTTTATATAAACCATTATTATCTTGTTTTGTAAAATAAATAAAAAAATCATATTTATTACACAGTTCTTTAATATTAATTTCAATCGTGGATATATCGTTTTTCTTCATAAAACCTTCTCCCAGTGAGGAGCTAACGACAGGATGACAACCTGATCTCATTTTGAACAGACTTAAGCCCGGATTATCAACATATGGATGAATATCTTTTCCATGGGATAAATATTCACATTTTTTTGAAATAGCAAATTCCAATACAATTTTTTCCGCCCAATGGTCAAGGGTAAAAGCTTTTTTCATAGTACTATTATATCATCATATTAATCAATATAATTTCTGATAACTATCTCTCCGATGGTTGCATTGTAACGTCCCTCATTACTATGATCTCCTTCTTCACCAGCCCGAGCTCGTCCGCTACTTAAGATGCCGTCGTCGAGAACTTTGTCTATCGCTATGAGGGCACTAAGTGGTATTACACCTGTATTATTAGTCGAGTCAGTGCCTGCTGGATCATCATCTAAATAAAGTAAGTAGTATGCGTTTCCACCTGGATCTATACCATTATAGTATCCGAGATGCCCTCCCCACGAATGGTTTTTGCTATAGATCCCGCCGGAGATATAGGGTCCGCTCCAACCGCTTACGCCAAGATTATTAATGAAAGGATCGTTTGCGGCGGTGCAAAGAAGACCGCAATCGCCGGGATATACACCCGTATCGTTAAGAAACATGTTTACCACTGTATCTATCTCTTTCATATCTGAAACCGCTTTGCCAACCTTTGCTTTTTCCCGTGCGCTCCCCACATTCACCACAACCACACTCGCCAGGATACCGATTATGGCGATAACAACGAGAAGTTCGATAAGGGTGAAAGCTTTTTTTGGTTTTTGGCGATTGGTTTTGAATAATTTGTTATAAGTTTTATATTTCATAATATATTCAATTGGTTGGAAATATTTTAAAACATCCCCCCACTACTTATTACCTATCCCAACCAGGATATGAACAGTTGCCTAAATCACTGCCAGCAACATTTGACGAAAGTAAATATATCTCCCAAGGATAATAAGTATTGCAATCACTTGAACTTCCGCTTCCATCTCTTGCAGTAAAAATATTTACGACATTGCTGTTAATGCTATTTTCTATCCGAGTAAAAATCCGATACCCTTTTCCATCATTGTAACTTGAATATCTATATGTGAGCCCAGCATATGGTCTATTTTCGATTGGATCAGTAGGAAAAGTCGAAAGAAATCCGCTGAGGTATGTACTTAGTGAAGTAGCAAGGCAATATGAGCCCCCACTAGTGGGACAATATATCGGATATACTCCATTATCGTCATAATACATTTCAAGCGCAGTTTGAATTGCTTTCATATCGCTAATCCTTTTCGCATCCCTGGCTTTTGCCTGAGCTGATCCCACATTAACAACCACCACACCAGCCAGGATGCCGATGATGGCGATAACAACGAGAAGTTCGATAAGGGTGAAAGCTTTTATTGGTTTTAATCTTTTATCTTTATGTTTTACTAAACAAGTAAGTCTGGATTTAAGCTTAATTTTATTTAATAATTTCATTTCCCCTCCAAATTATTTATATTTTTAATTATTGATGTCGGATTTTAGAATGAAATTGGAACCAAAAACGAAGATCTTTCTATATTCAATATTCTTAATTCATTCTTAAATCAAAAACCTAAAATCTATATTCTGTTGGTATAATTATATCATACCACATTCTATCTTCACCAATTTTCAAGTTCAACTGAAATATACTTACTCAATTCCGTGACCAACACTCTGTCTTGTTCCATAGTGTCTCGATTTCTTACTGTTACCATTTTATCATTGACTGAATCAAAATCATAAGTTACGCATAGAGGTGTGCCGATTTCGTCTTGTCTGCGATAACGCTTGCCAATTGAACCAGTCTCGTCGTATTCCACCATAAATTCTTTTTTTAATTCTATCCCTCTTACAAAGCTTGCCACATTTTTTATTAAAGTATTTGTTTTTTAATATAAAGTTTTAACAATTCTTTTTTCTGCTCAGAAAGATCTTCTTGATTTAAGGTTTTATATAACTCCTTAAATGATTGTTACATTGCCTTAACCCAATTATTTTTTCTAATATTTTCTCAGGTTTTAATGAAATACTAACTCTGTCTAGCCCATCAAATTGTATTTCATTGTCACTACCTTCAATACTACTAGCTATTTTATTAACCACCGATTCTTCAAATAATCGAGTCGATTGACCTTCAAGCTTTTTTCTTGATGCGATTTTAATTTTAGAAAATAATTCTGTGTTTTCATAGATAAATTTAGGGATTTCGTCTATATTAATTGTGTCGGGGAAATCAATTTCACACTCATTTATTAATGCTTGTTCTTCAGTTGACATTAAGTAATCAGGATGCAAAATAATCTTTGTAAGGACAATGCTTTCCGTTGGAGATAATTGCTCAAATAACATAGCTTCAAATTCAATAAGTTCTTTTTTCTCAATTTCAAACAAAGGAGGTTTTTCTTTTGAATCGTTAATTGTCTGATCAATCTCTTCGATGAACCCATCAACTTATCGATACATTCTATCTCTAAACAACGATTGACCCTCGATGGTTGACGAAATAAATTCGCTCATATAAATCTCCTTTTAATTATTTTTTCCTAACGCTTTTATTGCCCACATTATTTTTTCTTCAACTTTTACCAACTCTTTAGGAATTTTTGAAATTTGGGTTGAAATTTGATTAGCTGAATAACCCATTGATTTTAGTGTATCAAATAATTCCTGATTTGATGAAATTGCTTCAAAAGAAAAATTTTCTAATTTATCTAATTTTGATTTTAACTCTAGAATAATTTTTAGTCCAACTTTTTTACCTACCCCAGAAACAGAAGTTAACACTGACGAGTCGTTGTTTGTGATCGCTTCTTTGATTTGATCAGGTAAAATTTGTGTCATTATCGCCAACGCCATTTTGGGACCGACACCATTAACAGACAGTAGTAACTCAAAAAATTTTAATTTATTTTTATCTGAAAAACCATAAAGCTCTTGTCGATTTTCAGTTATGTGATGATAGGTAAATAGTTCTAACTTCTTTCCAATTTTAATTGATTTCGAATCGGAAAAAATTTTATATCCAATTCCGTTGGTTTCAATTACCAAATAATTCGGTCCAGCTTCAATTATTTTTCCTGAAATATATGTAATCATTTTGGTTACATTTTTTCACTAATGATATTAACCAAAAACCCACTTAAATCCTTTCTTCCAATAATTACAGGGTATTTTAATTGTGAACGATCAATTATTGTTGCCTTGGTTTTAATTTCCATACCTTTTATATTAAATAAAATATTAACCACCGGTCGATAACTAAACCCATGAACCGATTTTATTTTAAAACAGGTTTTAAAGAAAGGAATGCCACTGAAATATTCTTCTTTGTCCACTCTCTTCATCTCGAATATTTTTTTACCACACTTAATCAACTTATCGTGAAATTCGTTGATGGTTTCTGAATACCCAATTTTTCTAGCAATAGTTTTGTCGATTGAAGAATAATCAGCACCGGTATCAATTCGGGCAAAGACTTCTTTCTTTTTGCCATTACTACCGGCAATGATTATTTTTTCTATAACACCGATAATCTGTTTTTTCTTTGTCATCTTATTTATTGTGGGCTAAATATACTTCCCCTTGTTTTTTGGCATATTTAATAATTTTTTTTGCAATATTAATTTTAGTTACTTTTTCAATTCTTTTTAAACTGGCGTTAACATTTATTTCAATTGGCACAAAGCCTTTTTCAGTTTTTATCATATCGACACCACAAACTTCCAACCCAACTGCTTTGGCAACTGAAACCGCTAACTTAGCAATTTTTTCAGATGGTTTAAAAGCAACTCCTAGCCCTCCACGGGCAATATTGGCTCTAAATTCCTCTTTAGACTTTGATACTCTCTTCATCGCCGCCACCACTTTATTTCCCACAATATAGAACCGATAATCAACACCTGGTTCAACTGCAATATTCTCCTGAATAATTATCATATTATCTTTTGCAACCAGATCGTGAACCGAACGAGCCGTACTTAGATTGTTAATCATTACCACTCCGACTCCTTTTAATCCTCTGGAAAGTTTTAATATTACTGGCAATCCGCCAACTGCCTCGATTGCCCATTCAATTTTTTTACTTGAACCGACCAATACAGTTTTTGGGATTCTAAATCCTTTAGCAGCTAATATCTGCATGGTTTTAAATTTGTCCCGAGCCACTGAAATGGCATTAGATCGATTAATAATCCGGCTTGATTTAGTTCTTTGAATATGGGTTTGGACTAATAAGTTTGTTTCCGATGAAGTGGCATGGAGTCGAGAAATAATTACTGGAGGTAATTCATATCTTTCGTTTTGGACATAAACTCTAAATCTTCGAGGTGACGCCATTAAAACATTTACTTTTTCACCTTCAATTATTTCTGGTTTTAACCCCATCAAAATGGCTTCTTTTTTCAATCTTTTTAAACTAAACGAGCCACTATGTTGTCTTGAATAAAATATTCCGATTCGCATTTTTTTCATCATCAACCCCATTTTTTTAATAACCTGTAATTTACCTGATTTAATTATACCAACTTTAATCTTTTAATTCTAACCTCGAAATTACAATTTGTCAACCCAAAATCTCTTGAGCCAGGCTCCGCAACCTTCAAGGTTGCGGAGCGGTCAGGTTTGATTTAGAACTTTTCAGAATGAGCAAAGCAAATGGCAGTAGCAAGACCATCAGCGGCATCGTCCGGTTGAGGAATGTTTTTAAGCTTTAAAATTATTTTGACCATCTGCTGAATTTGGTTTTTGTCAGCGTGTCCATAACCGGTTAATGCCAACTTAATTTGGGTTGGTTTATATTCGTAAACTTTTAGTTTATTTATACGACAGACCGAAATTATCACGCCCCTTGCCTGAGCGACTGAAATAGCGGTCTTAATATTTTTCATAAAAAATATTTCTTCAATTGCCACAACATTCGGTCGTTTATTTTGAATTATTTTTTTGAGCTCAGTTGACAGAACCGCTAATCGATCACCAATATTAATTTCTTTGCCAGTTTCAAAAATTCCCCAATCAATTTGGGAATAATTTTTACCATCGTATTCAAAAAATCCCCATCCGCATTTGGTCGTTCCTGGGTCAATGCCTAATATCTTCATAATTTACAATTTTTAATTATCAATTTTTATTAAATTTTCAATGATTAAATTTTTAAACACAATAATTTGAATATATGTTTGTAATATCGTCAAGATTTTCTAGTTCGACGATTAATTTATTTAATTTTTCAAGCTTTTTTTCATCAATTTTAATAATATTTTTTGGCTGATAGATTATTTCAGAATCAATTATTTCAATCTTCTTTTCTTCAAAATATTTAACCATTTTATTCAAATCTTCAACTTTAGAATAGATAATTATTTCATTATTTTTTTCAAAAATATCCTCAGCTCCATAATCAATTAATTCTAGCTCTAGATCATTACTCAAACTATCTTTATTAATAATTATTTGCCCAACTCGTACAAATTGAAACGAAACAGCGCCATTTTCAGCTAATTTTGAGTTATTACGATTTAATACTGCTCTGATTTCAGCGATAGTTCGGATCAGATTATCGCTGATAGTTTCGATAATTAATCCAACTCCTCCTAATCCATACGCTTCATAGGTTTCTTCTTTCAAATCAATCGCTCCGCTTTTTCCACTCCCTCGATCAATGGCTCTTTGAATATTCACAGTCGGCATTTCAGCTTTTTTAGCTTTCTCAATTGCTAACCTCAAACTAGGATTCAAAATTGGATCTGTTCCGTTTTTTGACGCAATCGAAATAATATTGGCTAATTTAGAAAACAGTTTTCCTCTTTTAGCGTCGACTAGAGCTTTCTTATGCTTGATTGTTGACCACTTAGAATGACCTGACATAATAATTCACTAATTTCTAAATCCTAATTTCTAATTACTAAACAATAATTAATCACAAATTCTTAAATTCTCCAAACTTTACTATACTCTAATTTTTTATTTAATTATTTTGAATTTTTAATTTGTTTAGAGTTTAGAATTTAGTGCTTAGGATTTGCAAGTCAAATTGATATCAATTTGACTTGTTGAGCGCAATTTTTATCGATATTTTTTTCTCTTTTTTAACCTTAATAATGTCCGAAACAAATTGTTTATAACCAAAGCCAATCGCTGTTACTCGATAATCTCCAGCTGATACAATAAAAGTAAATTCACCTTTTTTGTCTGTAACGGTAGTTGAGATTAGTTTTTCACTGTCAGTATTTTCTTTAAGCAACCTAACTATCACCTTTTCTAAGAGTAGGTTGGTCGATTTGTCAAAAATTAGTCCCTTAGAATTAGTCTGTTTTTTTGATATAATCTCAATTGCCCAAACTAAAATGTACAAAATCACCACTACCAAAGACCAAAAATCATAATATTTTACCTCGTTGTAAATCGCTACGATCGTACCAATAATTATTATTGGCAAACGCAATTTGTAAATAATGTTGACCATTGACTGGATAATAATTATCCAAACAAAAACTGGGTGTTTTTTATTCAGCGCAATAGCGGAATAATTTAAAATAATATCTTCAAATAAGATAGAAAAACTGTTTTCTAAAATAGTTTTTTCCTGACTAAAATAATTTTCAAAACCAGTAGCACTAACGATTATTTGGTATTTCCCTGATTTCTTGATTGAAAAATCAAAATTACCATTTTTATCAGTTATAGTCTGCGCAATTACTCTTTCAAGTTCAATTGAAAATAGTTTAACTATAGCTCCCAAAATTGCTTTACCATCTTTGTTCTTAATTTTCGCCCAACCCTTTCTCCTTTTTTTGGGCAACCAACCAAAGAAAAATATTCTTAGCGAACTTGAAGTTGCCATAGCTACATTTGATAAAGCGCTAACTACGCTACTTGCACCAATTACTCCAACTGATCCAACCGTCATAGTCGAAGTAGCTGTACCAATTGCGCCATTGATCAAACTATTTGCTAACCCCGATCCAACTGCACTTACCGTCAATGCTAAAGCCGACAAAGTAATCGAAGCAAAAGCGATATTTTCACTATTCGCTCTTTGACTGTTTTGTAATCTAATTTCATTTTTATCTTCGGGTTTAATCTCAAGAATTGGTTGATTAATGTCTACGATTGGTAAAGCCACTTCACCATTTGCTACTTTTTTCTCTTCAATCGAAACTTGTTTTGTTTCGCTGTCAATATAGCTTCCGTCGCAATAATTGGTTCGGATAAAGATCTGATAACTCTTGCCACCCGCTAATCCGTCAATGTCATCAATCTCTGTGATAGTTTCATTTTCTAAATATTTTTCTCCATCTACCCAAATTTCGTAGTTTTTAATTTCTTTCTCTTCCCCGCAGAGTGTTGGCGAGACAGTTTTTGAATGCTGATTATTGTCATATATAGCGACAGTTTCACCAGCCACAACCGCTAATGAATTGGTTGCAATTTTAGGAACGAATCCGTTAACATCTGAGAAAACATCAACTATATCGCTTAATGTTCCGTTACTATATCTAATTCGATAGTGCATTTTATTATCTCTGCCCACCCATGAGATATAAACATTATCGCTTTCATCAATCTTAGCATCAATATTATTTCCTCCAACTAACGCTTTGGGATCCGCATTGTTGACAATAATTGTTTTGTCTGACCACGATCCATAATAACCCTCTTGATAGAAAATTCCACCAATATCGAGTGAATTATCCCAACCAACAATCACAAATTGGTTGCTTGACTTTTCTAAAATTTTAGCTAAATCAGCCTTGCCAGTTTCAGTAATATTTTCTTTTTGAACTACACCAGCTTGATCAATATTTTCAAAGACAATATTTTTTGGACTAGCATGTGGGTCGTTCGAATCATTTGAAATATAAACCGCCCCGGTCACACTTCCGTTTAATCGATTTGAACTTTTATTATTATGTGCCTTTTCACCTGGTTTGATTTCGGCTTTTGTTTCAACTTTATCTCCAGAAATTTTTTTAATCTTTAAATTGCTGTGAGCTTCTTTTGAACTTGGGATAACTACTTCTACATCTAATTTTTTCGGCAAGACTGTCATTTTCCAGGCTTCTTCAGATGAAGTTGTAGCACTGTTTTCTGTATCGCTATTCTCGTCAATCAATATTGGTACATTCCATTTTTCACCAGAAATATCTTCCGATTTAACATAATATTTTTTATTTCCATCGGCAAAAACAATATGCCAATAACCATCTTGGTCTTGGCGCAGATTATCTCCATTTTCCCAAGTATTGGTTGAGACTGTTAAAGGATACTTTAAATCAGTAATTTTTGTTGGCTGACTGGCTACTCCAGCTTCAGAAATTTTAACAAAATTTAACTGACTGGTAGCAGTTATAACAGCAAAATATTTTGTCGGTAATCTTGCGCCTACAATTGAAATTATATTCGATAAAACTCTTTTTTCGTCTGGAAGTTTAAAGTCGACACCCAATATCGTTTGGTATTCACCAATTTTTATTGGAATAAATGAGTTGATAGGAATTTCGGTACTAGTTGGGGGTGGAGGATAACTTGGCAATTCATCAATTTTTTTAACAACTGCTGGAAGTGATATTTTTTCTTCACCATTTTCACTAAAAATGTAATAATATTCAATATTTAAATAGAGTGGCGCTTGATTATCAAAAATTTGTCCGTTTTTGTCAAATTTTTCTTCAATCTTAATATCATCATTAGTATCGTAGCTTCTGTAAATTTCGACCTTTTTCTGATTTTTTTCATCTGGATGTGTAATAATTACCCCGTTAATAACGTTTAACCCAAGCGGATTTATTCGTTCCTCTTTAATTTGTTGATCGATACTTGGATTGTAGTCGAAACTACTGATCACTACTTCTTTTTCATCTTTAACAGCCACAATTGTAATAATATAATCTTTGTCAATTTCAATTGGCAATAAATAGTAATCATCTTTACCATCAACTTTCCCAACTTCTGTACCTCGATTTTGAGTTTGTTCTGACGCATAAATAATATATTCGTCAACACTTGAATTTGGTTTTTTCCAAGTTAACTTTAAACCCCGTTCAACTTCTAGTTTTGGCAATACAGGGTTTGTCGTCGCTAAATTGTATTTATCTTTTGAAATATCGAACCGATCATTTATCTGTTGACCATCAATCGCTTTATCATAGAGGCGGAACCCGTCGATTTTGCCGTCATAGCATCCTGACCATCTGCCATTTTGCATGCCACCTAAACGAACTGGAAATGCCGAAAAAAGAACCGCTTTATTTTCATCTGTGCGTTGCGCCACCGCTATGCCGTTTACATAAAGCGTACTTTTTGCGCCATCATATGTAGCAACAATATGATTCCACTTTTGGATTTCGTAAGGAGTGTAATTGATATAGCGAACCAGTTTTTGATAATCCGCATTATCTTTAATATCCTGTGCTCCTTCGGGCAATACATAAAAGCTAATTCCTTCGGGGTTTTTATTGGCAAACGGGTGATACAGTCCCCATGCGTAAGTCGCCCAATCTAAAGAGGGCTGAGCGATAGGGAACATACCATCGTGATCTCTATTGGTATACATCCACGCTTCGACGCTAAAACTTTTGGCGCCTTTTAGCTTTTCCGGCACCGGGACATCAAGCGATGTTTTATCGCATTTAAATGAAAGTACTTTGTCTTTTTGTCCGCCACTTTCGGTTTTTATCGAATCATTGCTTGGCAGGAGAGAATCGAGAGTGTCGTACAAATCTAAAATAAGATGATTGTCGGAGTCTCTTGGTTCCAAAACTGGCTCGTCGGGCTCTTGCGGTTTGTCAGGTTTTTTATCACTGCCTCCGTCGCTCGGTTCGTCGGGCTTTTCGTCAAACTTCGTTTTTTCGACAATTACCAAAGTCCTCTGGCTTATTTCTGCCAAAGCCACAACTTCGTAGGTATTGTCTATCATCGGCGAAGTAGTGTGATCGTAAATATAACCGCTGTCAAGGGGCTGATCGTTTATTTTAATTCTCTGGTTGCCTTCAATTCGATAAATATCTGCTGTCGTTTCAGTCTGCCAGTTTATTTTTACTGCATAGTTGCCCGACTCTGGCGGAATTTGATAATCGGGTATGTCTCTAAAGAGATTTTTGAAAAATCCAACTTGTGGTTCGTCTTTGCCAGCAACCCATGTACCTGTTGCCTTTAATGATTCTATACCGCCAGAACCGATTATGGGAACAATCTTAACTTCTAGTGGTTGGGTTTCGCTTATTTTGCCAAAAGATGATTCGTAAACTACTTTGTACCAAACTGATTTTTCCTTACCTTGGGTAATGATAGGATCTTGGTCAATAAACTCTTCAATAATACTTACCGACTCAGCGATTATTTCATAGATTTTACCGTCCACAGATCTTTGAATCTTGACGAGTGTAATAATATCCTCATCAATCGGTTTATTAATTATGATTGAAACATTGCCTTCTTCATTTTGTTTAGCAGTCGTTATGGGCGTTTTGGGAGCCGGAGCAACAACAACATTTTCAGAATATTTTGGCTGCGAGGATCTGCCAAGCCCGCCGATTTCTTTAGTAATTACTTGGTAAATGTATTCTCCGGCAGGAATATTCGTATCAGTGTAGCTATTAGTTTTTTGCGCTCCGTCTTTTAGAGTTGCTACAATTAGTTCTTCGCCAGTAATAACATTTTTTCTCAAAATATCTTGGTAGACAGGATAATCCCGATCAAATGTCCACGATATCTCTGCGGTCGTATCCGCCGGTACTACTTTAATAGTAAGCGGGGTGGGAATAATATCTGGTTTTTGGGCATATATATATATATTCAATGTATCGGTTTTTGCACCTTTTGAAGTAACACCAACAATTTGATAAATCTCTCCATTTTCATTAGGATAGTCAACGGTGTATTGATTAGTTTTTGTTGTACCGACAAGGTTTGATGAATTAGAATCGGTATTTTGCTTATATATTTCATAATTATCAATTGTATAAAATCTGTCGTTTGGTCTATCCCAAGCAAGTTCGAGCTTCGCCGGTTTGCCGTTTATTCGGTCGAGGATAGACCGTTCGAGCCATGTTGCTTCGCCGTTTTCAAGTGGCAGAGGTTTAGTAACTATCGGCTTTATTCCGACTTCAACGGAGTTGGAAAACAAACCGTCTTTGCCAATTGCCATAACTTTGAAAGAATATATTTTTGTTGGGTCAACCGCAAAATCATAAGATCGCAAACTACCGGCAACTTTTTGCGAAGAGATTATTACATCGTCAGATATAAGCTCAATAATATATTGGTCAACTGCTATCTTGGAAGAGGGCTGAACCCATGAAATTTGGAGTTGAGATGGTTCTTTTTCTATATTCCACTGCCCTTGCACATCGGTTGGAGTAAGTGGCGGTGTTGGCTTTTCCATGGTAATATCAACGGTTTTGGGAGTAGTTGTTTTGCCACTGCTATTTGAAACGGTGAGCGAGTAAGTAAAACTGCCGATACCACCAGGATCATCGGTGATAAAATCGGTTTGCTTTGCGGGGATATCTTGTGCAATAGTAAGTGGCTCGCTGGTTAGGTCTCCCGCAACCATCGTCCTAGTGATGGTTACCGTTCCCGAAGGTTCCTTTTCCTTAAAACTCCAGCTAAGTCTTACATGCCGTGGCGACGAAAAAGTGTTGGTGGTTGCGATAAATGTCGGGCTTGTTTCGAGTGTAGCGCTAAACTGCTCTGGTGCTACTGGGTCGGGAATTTTTTTCTCAAACGCTTTAACAGTAACTTTTGTTTCCACACCTTTTTCAGTTCCTCTTACGACTTGGATTGAATAGGTATGATCATCGTAAATCTCGGGGCTAAGTTCACTCATATACCCTTGTTCGGAAGTAATTTTAGCAGTAGATAATATTTGTTTTTGATTATTATCGATTCTGGCGACTACAATATCGGCGCCAATATCAAGCGGTGATTGTTTCCAATTAAGTTCAATTGTTTTACCAATATATTTATATTTTGGACCAGAACCAAATAAACTTCTCAAAGTAAATCCCGGTACTATCCATTTTCCAGTAGCATCGCTTATTTGAGGCAGGGGTTTGGGCTTGGGTGGATTGACGATAAGCTGGGTTTGCGCTTCGCCAATTATTTTTCCATTGACCGCAACACTCACACCCATAGTCACGATTTTCTTAGTTTGATAATCGCTTTCTTTACCCAGACCATCGTAGTACATTTCGCCATTAGCCGTTTTTGGCTCAAAAGCAACATTTGAACAGTCTTTGGTGGTTACGACATTACCTTCACCAAACGGAATATAGCAAGAAACTTTTCCTTTAGGTTGGTTAGTCAAAGTCGTGGATAGTGTGAAAGTATCACCAAAGGTAATTTCTTTAGAAGATGTCGATAATGTTACAACTGGTTTAGGATCGGTAGTAACTATATCTAAAACAGATGATACGCCAATATTATCTTTACTGGTTGCAAAAAGAGTCAATTTAACATCCTCATTTATGGCAATTGTTTTGCTACTTTTTCCGCAATTTACACCTCCAAAATTATACTTTCCGTTTAGAGACGATAAGACGCATGAACTAGCATTTTCAATTTCCCAACTAAGCAAAACATTCTGACCCTTTTCTACAGTTAATTTATTACTTGAAAAAGATAATATTTTTGGAGACTCAACTTTTGGATAAACATCAACAGTCAAAGTTTTTTGATGAGGAGTGGTTCCTTTAGCGCCTTCCGCTTTAAGGGTATATGTTGTGTTTGTGGTTGGTTTTAATGTTTCGGTACTATTGCAATCTACATTTTTTGAAGAGTCAGAAGTACTTGATAACGTGCAAGTTTTAGCCTTCTCTGTTTTCCAGCTAAGAGTCGTGGAATCGCCCGAATATAAACTCTGTTGTCCATAAAATGAAGTAATTACAGGATTCTTTGTTTGTGGCGCAACAAAAATTTTTGTTAAACTGCTTACTGATGAAACATCATTACCGACTTTGAGGTAATATTTTGTACTAATAACTGGCTGAATTTCTTTTGAAGAATTTGCACCGCAAAACACAATTTTATTTGCATCAGTAAATGGATCATATCCAGGACTATAAGAAGGATTATATCCTTCAGGAACTTCCCAAAGGGCACATTTGGTTGCATTTTGGGTGTTCCAAACCAGCTTTGTTTTCTCGCCTTCATTTAGAGTCGATTTTTCACTATAAAATGAATTTATTATCGGACTTGCAGGTTTTGGCATTACTGTTATGGTTAATGATTTTTTTGCCATTTTTCCGGAGACAGAACTGGCGTTAATATTATAGTTGGTTGTACCAAGCGGAGTGTTATCTATTGAACCTGTTAAGTTGGGATTAACCGACAACGGAAATATCTCACCACTACTATTGGTGCTGGAGATAGATATTGCAGAAGCATTTTTTGCCACCCAAGTAAGTTTGACAGATTCTCCACTGCTTATTGTTAATTTATCCGACGAGAAACTAATGATCTCCGGGTCTGGAATTGGCGGAGGCGGAGGCGGAGGAACGAGAGTATCAACCTTAACAATATCTTTGCCATTTGCCTGTTCAATGGTGATGTAGTCGCTATCAACAATTTTACTCGTTGAAGTAATACCCTCTTTGGGATAAAAGATTTTTAGTTGGTAGGAATAACTTTCAAATTTATTGGTAGAAATATCAGTAAACTGTCCGGTTGGGTTAGAGCTAGAACCGCTTGCATCACTTGAGTAAATCTTATTAGTGAGTCCATTTTGACTGGTACGATACAATGCGAAATTGACTTTTTGCGGATTAGCAGTAGACGAAATAGCATTTTTTAGATTCCAAGAAAGCGCTACATTGCCACTTGTTTTATCACGATTTGCCTTGAAACTATCAATCCGCCACTGAAACGGATTTGGTGTCCGCTTTATGTTGTTCGAATAGGCAATTTTACAATCCTTAGTTTGCGCTTTTACTCTAAATTGATATTCCTTTATATTTTTGTCGCTGGGGATTTTTTCGACATATATGTAGGAAGATGTGCCACCGATATATGCCAAGTCTTTGACCGTAGCCCATTTGCCACTACCAATTTTTTTCTCCATCGTGTATTTGGCGCTTGAATTAGGTAAACTGTACCTGACCCCAATGTTTTGGCTTGCGCCGTAGGGATCGGTATTGGTAGTATTGTAATTTGCCGGATAGTAAACCGTTGACCCTCTCTCGTCAATTTTCGGCTCATTGTAAAGATTGAAAAACGATACTGGAGTCGTTTCCGTACAAATACTGTTTTCCTCCGGCTTAGAAAACGAAAATATTTTTTCAGATGAGTAATTATAGCCACCGAGCGATATTATTTTATTAATACTTGGGCTCCAAAATGAAATTCCTGATAAGTCGGGTGTCTCAAGGTTGGTTGTCTTTTTTTCATTTTTTGCTAAATCATACCTCTCGAATCTTTGCTTTGTCGGCATCCAAGAAAGACCATAAATCGAAAAAAGTTCTTTTTTTGCTTCATCGTAATATAGATGGTAAGGATAGCTGTCGCTCGCAAGATTGATTTTATGAGTAAACTTTCTGTTTGAAATATTGTATTCAATCAAACTCTCGTTGTTTTTTTTCACAGAATAAAAATAGATATATTTACCATTGCTGTTAACCAGTTGAGCGGCACCTGATTTAGCTATAGAAATTGGATAAGGAGAGTCGATTTCTGATGCTATTTTATTGGTGTTCAAATCAAATATTATTATCTTGTTAGAACTTTCCCAATCTCCAAATACATAATTGCTTGTTGATACTTTTTTACTTATTCCTCCGACAATGTATAATTGGTTGCTATCTAAATCAAGTATACTTGTTGCCCCAAGATTATAATAAGGAATATTCGTCACTGGACTGAATGTATGACTGCTCAAATCAAACCTCATTACTCTATTAGTCACCGCTGAATCTGAGTTGTATCTTCCACCGATTAGATAAATACTATTATTGTTTTCATTCCAAACTGCTGATACTCCGTCCATATGAGCAGGAAGTTTAGCAATAATTTTTGCCTGATTAGAATTAGAATTATATTCTATGACCTCATCGGTAAGATAATAACCAGTATGTTTTTTATCATATTTAATA
>PFQF01000016.1 GCA_002793435.1 Candidatus Berkelbacteria bacterium CG_4_10_14_0_2_um_filter_35_9_33_12 | reverse complement strand
TGCGAAATGCACCGCCAAAGAAGATGTTGCCCTTGCCCCAGCCCTCCCGTGCATGGGCAACGACAAGGAACTCCCTAAAACTTTATTGCTAGAATTTAATAAATTTGGTATCATAATATTGAAAGCATGACATATCACTTATATACTATCAAATTTGTGAAACTATGGCAACAGAAATAAACATCGGGGGAAATATAAAGAAGTATCGGAACAAACAGGGCTTGTCCCAAGAGGATTTTGCCAAGAAATCCGGTGTTAAATATACTACCCTGACAAAAATTGAAAGCAATGTAATCAAAAAGCCGTCCGTGCTTATTATGGCAAAATTAGCCAAAGCATTAGGAGTTTCAATTGAAGATTTAATAAAATAAATATGAGCGAAGAAATTTTAAAATTGAAAAAGGAAATAGAACGATTAAAAAAAGCCGTAAAAAAACATCGGTACGGTTTAGTGTGGATGGATGTCCCAGAAGCATTTGATGACGATGTTGAAAATAAATTGCCGATTCTTAAAGAAATGCCGGAGCTTGCTATAAAAAGTAATGACAGCAAGCCAACGCATATTTTAATTGAGGGTGATAATTATCACGCCTTATCTTGTCTTAATTACACGCATAACGAAAAAATTGATGTTATTTATATTGATCCACCGTATAACACTGGTTCAGACGGTTTCCGTTATAAAGACAAAAGAATTATTGATAAATACCCTGATGGAACGGATGTACCAATAGAACATCCATTTAGACATAGTTATTGGCTTTCGTTTATGTCAAAGAGGTTAGAATTATCAAGAGATGTTTTAAAAGATTCTGGTCTTATCTTTATAAGTATTGATGACAATGAATTTGCACAATTAAAACTCTTATGCGATGAAATTTTTGAACCAAATAATTTTATTTCAGTGATAGCTCTAAGAGTTAGCCCTCCAAATGGTGTAAAAACTACTCATGCTAAGAAAACAATAATCAAAGAGAAAGAGTTTCTTTTGGTCTATGCAAAAAATAAAGATAAGGTAATATTTACTCCCCAATTCAAAAGAGCTGATAAATGGGATAAACATTTTAATTCTTTTATAAATAAGCCCAGTAATGATTATAAGTCCTGGTCAGTAATTCCTTTAACAAAAAAATTAGAAGAGCTTGGTTTAGAAGCAGATTTAGAAAATATAGATTTCCTAGAGTTTATTTCAAAAAATGCTGATAATATTTTTCAGCCAGTTGGGTTAGCAAAAATAAAGAATATAGAAAAATATAACAAGGAAAAGATAGTTCCGATTGATGGAATGATTGATTACTATGCATATAAGGGAAGGCAGGTTCAATTATTATCAAAAAGTTTGAAAGAAACTCCCGAAGGATTTACCTTGTCTAGGCTCGTATGTGATCTTTGGACTGACATAAGTTTTAATAATTTATTTCAAGAAGGAGGTGTTGATTTAAAGTTTGGTAAAAAACCAGTAGAACTCATTAAAAGAATTATTAAATTATCTACACAAGACAAGAATTCTCTAATTTTAGATTTTTTTGCAGGGTCTGGGACAACGGGCGAAGCGGTTATGGATTTAAATAATAGCGATAATGGCAAGAGGCAATTTATTTTAGTAACCAATAATGATGAATTAGTAAATGGAAAAAAACATAAGATTATGTCTGATTTGTGCTATCCAAGAATAAAAAATGTAATTCGGGGTTATAACAACAAAAAAGGTTTGGGGAATTCTATAAAATATTATAAAACTGCATTCATCGGCAAAAATAATATCTTAAATGCCACAGATCAAGATAAAATTGAACTTGCTCACAATGCCGGGGAATTATTGGCAATTGCTGAAAATACATTAGAAATGATAAAACAAAATAAATACTACCAGTTATTTGAGGATGGAACTAAAGAAAAATATACTGCTGTATATTTCCGCGAGGAATTAGATAAATTTGATGAATTTACAGAAATGGTCAAAAAATTAAAAAAGCCAACAACGATATATGTTTTTAGTTGGGGCGATGAAGAATTTTTTGACGATTTTTCCGATATAGATGAAGTAAAAGTAAAAACGATTCCTTTACCCATTTTAGAAATATATAAGCAAATTTATAATCTTAGCGCGGAATAATATGTTTAATCCTTTACCATTTCAACAAGAAACGATAGAAAAATTGTTTGCTACTTTAACGGAGCTGTGGAAAAAAGATGGCAAGCAATTACCATTAGTTTTCAAATCGCCAACAGGAAGCGGTAAAACCTTTATGATGGCGCATTTTGTCCGCGGTCTGAATAAATTGCCTAACTGGGATATAGATAAGGCATTTATTTGGATTACTTTTAGCGATGACCTTGCAATGCAAAGCAAAAAAAAGTTTGAAGAATATTTTGAAAATACGCTTGAAAATAATTTACTAACCGTAAATGACATCAATAGGGGAAAAATGTTAAAGAACGATATTCTGTTTTTTAACTGGCAAAA
The DNA here is from genome assembly GCA_002793435.1 of Candidatus Berkelbacteria bacterium CG_4_10_14_0_2_um_filter_35_9_33_12. Lineage (GTDB taxonomy): Bacteria > Patescibacteriota > UBA1384 > GWA2-35-9 > GWA2-35-9 > GWA2-35-9. Next base: position 773 of record PFQF01000016.1, on the reverse strand, counting down.
AGTTGTTTCTCGTGCAGCCGAAAGCAGAGTATTGCGAAGACCAGACGATGAATTAATGGTTAAAGAAAGTGGAAAATATTTTGAAGATTTTATAGATGGTACAGAAAAAGACAATCGGTCAATCATTTTAATAATAGATGAGGCGCACACAAATGTTACGCCTGACTTAGCCCAACAAATCATAGATTACATTGATCCAAAAATTGTAATTCATATAAGCGCTACGCCAAAGCCTGAAATTGTTGCGAAAGCCGCTGATTTAAATAGTTATGTGACAACAGACAGAGCAAGGGTTGTGGCAGAAGGATTGATAAAAGAAAAAATTATTACCCAGACAGATGAGGATCTGAAACAATTTAAAGGAAAAGATTTAGATGAAGCGCTTTTAGATCTCGGCTTAGAAAAAAGAGAGGAACTAAAACAGGAATTTGAAAAACTTGGGAAAAAAGTTAATCCACTTTTGCTTATTCAATTACCAAATGACGACACCGAGCGCGTACAGGCAGGCGAAAAAACCAAAGAGCAAATTACGAGTGATTATTTAAAAAAGAAAGGAATAAAAGAAAATAAGATAGCACGGTGGTTCGATAATTTTCCAAAGCCAGATGGGATTGAAGATAATGAAGACGATTATGATGTTTTGCTTTTTAAACTTGCGGCCGGTACCGGCTGGGATTGCCCGAGAGCCAGTGTTTTAGTGATGTTTAGAAATGTAAGGGTGGAACAACGGTATATTCAAACAGTTGGCAGAATATTAAGAATGCCGGAGCCAG
>PFQF01000009.1 GCA_002793435.1 Candidatus Berkelbacteria bacterium CG_4_10_14_0_2_um_filter_35_9_33_12 | reverse complement strand
TTCCAGAACCGTTTGGAACCGCAGTAAATACAGCCAAAGTGTGTTTTCATTTTTATATGGTATCATTGGTGGCAATTTCATACTATACCCATTTATTATGTAAAGTTGTCTTTACATTTAGTTAAATTTGCCGTATAATACCTATTATGGCAAGTAATTATTATGATATTTTAGGGGTTTCAAAATCCGCTTCGCAGGACGATATTAAACGAGCTTACCGGAAATTAGCTCATCAACATCATCCTGATAAAGGTGGTGATCAGGAAGAATTTAAAAAGATAGGGGAAGCTTATCGGGTTCTTTCTGATGACCAAAAACGGGCTCAATATGATAGATTCGGACAAGCCGGGGAAAATTTTGCTGGATTCGGAGAACAGGGCGGACAATCGGGTAACTGGGAAGATATATTTGGTGGACAAAATGGACAAACTGGTGGATTCAGCTTTAATTTTGGAGGTGGGGGACTGGGTGACATTTTTGGGGATATGTTTGAAAATGCATTTTCTACTGTTCAAGCCCAAGTTGAGATTCCCCTATCCACTGCGCTACTAGGTGGAAAAATTAATCTGTCCACCTCCCAAGGGGAGAGGATTGAGCTTGATATCCCCCAAACGACTGCTGATGGAACAACTTTTCGTGTTCGTGGTAAAGGCGGACAAACCAAAAGAGGCAGAGGGGATTTGCATTTAACAGTTAAAATCCGCTTCCCCCGCCGATTATCCCGGGAACAAAAACGTATCATTGAAGAACTAAGATTAGCCGGGTTGTAAGCTAGATAGTTCTTCTCAAATTTCAAAAATCTACTAAGATAAAAATATGCATCTAAAATCATCTTTATATTTGTTAGTTAGGGCAGGAAAAGTTGGAAAAATAAATCCAAAATTAATCGAACGCTTATTATTACCAGATCGAAAAATTAAGGTTAATTTTCCAATTATAATAAATAGCAAAGAAGAAATCTTTACTGGTTATCGTGTCCAATGGAATAATCTATTAGGTCCATACAAAGGTGGCATTCGATATCATGCTCAAGCGAATGAGGATGAAGTTTCGAATCTAGCTTTTTTAATGGCGATAAAAAATGCCGTCGTCAATATTCCTTTTGGCGGAGGAAAGGGCGGTATTCAATTTAATCCGCAACACTATTCAACCAAAGGAATTGAAAAAATTACTCGTGGTTTTATTCAAGTTCTAGCTCAAAATATCGGTCCGCAAATTGATATCCCCGCTCCGGATGTCAATACGAATTCACAAATAATCGATTGGATGGCAGATGAATATGAAAAAATTACTAGCGACAAAACCAAAGCCGTTGTAACCGGAAAATCAATTGAAAATGAGGGTTCTTTGGGAAGGATTTCTGCAACTGGAAGAGGGGGAAGAGAAGTATTGCTTCAAACATATAAAAAATATTTTGATAAACCAGCGTCACAAATTACTGTCGCTATTCAAGGCTTTGGCAATGTTGGTTCGCAATTAGCCCGTTTGTTAGATCAATCCGGATTTAAAGTAATTGCGTTGGCTGAAGTGCAGGGTGGAATTTGGCACAGTGATGGATTGGATATTGATCGAACTTTACAAGCTACTATTCAAAAAGAAATTCTAAAAAAAACTTGTTACTGTAAAGGTAAACAGTGCCATTTAACCAAATGCCATTTTGTTGGACCAAAAAATATTTTATCTCAAGATGTAGATATTTTAGCCCCTGCAGCACTCGAAAATCAGATTACTAAAGAAAACGCTCATCAAATAAAAGCCAAATTAATTTTGGAAATGGCAAATGGAGCGATAACTCCCGAAGCTGAAAAGATATTACTCAAAAAAGGCAAAATTATCATTCCTGATGTTTTAGCCAATTCCGGCGGAGTGGTAGTTTCCTATTTTGAATGGCTCCAAAATCTTAATAATGAACACTGGGAGAAAGCGTTGGTCTATCAAAAATTAAATAAAATAATGAGACGAGCGTATAAAAATGTCGATGAAACTGCCAAAAAATATAAAACTGATTTACGCACTGCTTCGTACATTGTAGCGCTCAAAAATCTAGAAAAAAAACTATGAAAAAAGCGTGGGGTGACCCACGCTTGTGTTTAGCAAGTAAGTTTATGCTCGTAGTAGATATAGTTTGGATTAAGTTTTTCTTGAGCATAAGAGACAAAATTCTCTGCATGTTCTCTAGAATTAAACAAAATTGAAATAGTTCCACCGGTACCTCCGGCACCGTTAACTTTATAACCGAGCGGTCGGTTAATCGCAACCGCCAGATCAATTATTCCTTCAAACTCATCCCCAACTAAATTTGGGTGGAGTTCTTTTTGATATGCAGTGTTATCAGAAAGACACCCACCATATTTAATTAAATCATTTTCTGCCAAAGCTTTGGCGCCTTTGATTGCGCACTGACGCAATGGCTCTAAACTATTAAGGTTTATTTCGTCTTTTTCCATTTTTTCAATTACCATTGAATGCGTATCGGAAGAATTGTGCCTTCCGATAAAAACAGTTACTAAACCATTTTCAAGTTTTTCTTTGGTAGATTGAGAAAGTTCAATTTTTTCAATCTCTGTTCTAGGATAATCAATAATTGTTATTTTTTGAGCACCAAGACCGTAAACCGCAGAAAATTGGTCCTGCGTCCCAGTTTGGAGATTCATTATTTCTTTTTCAACGCTGAATGCAATTTCAGCAATTTCTTGCTTATCTCTTAATCTAGTAAAATCATAATGAGCAAAAAATGAAATAATTAAGCCTGCCGACACCGACGCCGATGCCCCCATTGAGGCACCCGGTTCAACAGGACTCATAATCCTAAATGATAATGATTTATTTTTAATCAGCCCGAGCGGGAGAACCGCAAGAGTAGAAGTTAACAAATTATTATTATCATAATTATCATTTTCGATATCTTTAACAAATATCTCAGTATCAAAACTTGCATCCATTGCAAGTAATTGAATCTTTTGTTTTTTTGATTCAAATTCATTCAATAAAATATCAATTCCACGAAATGGTCCATTATGACCGAACCGCCGTGTTAAAACAGATAGATTACATACATTACCACTTTTTGAAAACCAGGTGTCCGTCCAACCACCTAGATCACAAATTCTAAGTTGAGTAACTGTTAAAAAAGTTCTAATGCAATCAATATCTTCTGGTAAAACAATGCTTTTCCACATATTCTCCTCCTGTCAAATTACTAATTACCTTATAAAATATAT
>PFQF01000018.1 GCA_002793435.1 Candidatus Berkelbacteria bacterium CG_4_10_14_0_2_um_filter_35_9_33_12 | reverse complement strand
GGGAGACAGGATTCGAACCTGCGACCTCATCGTCCCAAACGACGCGCTCTACCAAGCTGAGCCACTCCCCGAAATAATAATTTACATTTACAATTACAATTTATTAATTATATACCAAATTTAAAAAACTTTAATTCTTGACTGCCATTTTATCGGAAACCTGATATTCTAAATATTTACCAAACATTAATCTTGTTTGAGCATCTATTGAAGCAAAAGCGCTTAAAAATATACTGACAATTGGAACTAAAAACCATTGCAAAATAAAACTGATGTATTTATGTGTGCGATAAAAAAGCGTTGTTTCTGGTTTTGAAGGAATTAATTTAAGACTAATATAGATCGAAACAATTAAACCGATTAAAGCAAATAACAAAATTGAGCGACTATAGAAAGGTAAATTAGCCCCCAAAACAGTTTTAGAAAAAGTCGGATTAAAATAGGCTGGAATCCAGCTTAAAATGGTAATAAAAATTGCTCCTGTTGCCCATGAGAAATGGCTTTCTAAAAGATAAAATATTTTATACAATTTTTTCCAAAAAGAGATATTTTTGTCTTCAAAAGCTTTAAAAACTACATACGGGAAATCAACAATTCCCCAAGCCCAGCGACGGAGTTGCTGATATTGATTTTTGATTGTTTTAAAAAAAGTATCTGATAACACAGCGTTCATTTCGAGCGGAATGTAAAGAGGTTCAACTTTTAGCTTACCACGATAAAAAAAGTATGAATCATAATATTCTCTAGAATCTTCGGGGATTGAATCAACTGTCCAGTAATTAATATCAACTAATGTCTTGAAAATATCAACTCGAGATGAAAAATGATGTAATTTTTTTTCACGAAGAGTGTTGTGCATAAAAATTAGGGTTGAGCTCATAGCCACAACTCGAACTGCCGCCGGCGCCTCCCACATATTGTTGAGATAAACATGGATCGGTTGGTACGAGGTGGGTTGATTAATATTTGTAGTTAAATATTTATAGGCAACATAATGAAAAAATGGCGAACGAGTTTTTGTGTCGGCATCGAAATTATGGAGTATTACTTGATCGTAATTAATTTTATTTTTATCTAAATATTTTTTTACTTCTCTTGCACCCCATGTGGCGTTAGATGATTTTGATTTAATTTCTCCTTTAATGTTAGCTGGATGAGTAGTTTTGAGAATCATATGAAAATGTTGACTGTATTTATTTTTTATATAATTATAAACATTTTCTCCATGATCGCCAGCTCGTTCTTCGGTAGCTAGGACTAGGATGAACTTTTCTTTATTATAGTTAGAAACAATATAAGATTTAACCGACTCTTCAATCAATTCAATTGGTTCTTTGTAAAAAATTAATAATACAACTTGGTATAAATCATTAAATTTATACTTACTAGCAATTAAATTATTGGTTTTACTGTAATCAATATTTTCAATTTTATTAACCCAATCAATTTTAGCTTCTTGTTTCATACGATTATAGGCAATCGAAGTATTGATTGATAGTCTGATGGAACGGTATAACCAAAACATATCGAAACAAAGAATAAAAACCGCAATCGCAATTGGGCTATAAAAAGTCAGTAAAAAAGTCATAAAAAAAGCTGACCAAGTTAAAAAACCAGGAATTATTTCTAATATTCGACGATGTAAATAATTTTCCATTTTATTGAACCGATAAAATACCTCTTAGTAAGACATAGTCTAATATTGAAAGAAAGACTGGCATAGCCAGTAAAAAATAAACTGAAAATAAAAAGAATCGGTACGAAACCAAAGAAATAATTATGTTTAAAATACTGATTACAAGCGAAAAAATTACTGGTGTTCGATCAAATTGAAACATAAATACCCAAACGAACCAGAGAATGACTTGTAAGATAATAATTAAAAAAACGAAAACTGTCAAAAGTGGATTTTTTGTGAACAACCTTTTTATTGAACGAGGCTTAATCATAAAACTTTTATGATTATAACAGAAAATGATCACTAAATAAAGATGAATTTATATTTATTGCACAAAGACTTGGCAATATGATAATATATTAATATGGAAAGTAGTTTATTGCGATCTAAAAAAGATAAAATTATTACTGGTGTTTGTGGTGGAATTGCAGAACATTTTAAAATCGATCCGATTGTGATTCGAGTTGTTTTTGTTGTCTTAATACTTCTTGTAATATTTTCTCAACTATTTTAATGAATTCTCAAAATAATTTTATCTTGGTCAACAAACCAAAAGGCTGGACTTCTTTAGATGTGGTTAAATACTATAAAAAAATATTGAGAGTAAAAAAAATTGGACATGGTGGAACTCTAGATCCATTGGCGGAAGGATTATTAATTCTAGCAATTAACAAGAATACTAAAAAATTAGCTCAGATTTTATGTTTAAGCAAAGTTTATGAATTTGAAATACTATTTGGCTTAAAGAGTGAAACTGGTGATATGGAAGGTAAAGCATTGGAAGAGGCAAAAAGTGTAATTATTGATAAAAATGAGTTAGTATTTTGTCTAAAGAAATTAATTGGCAATATAGAGTTAACTGTACCAAAATATTCGGCAGTAAAAATTAAGGGAAAAAAATTGTATGCTTTGGCTAGAAAAGGAAAAATAGATAACGATATAATATTACCTATACGAAAAAGTCAAATATATAGTTTGCATTTGCGAAAAATATATAAATTAAAAAACAAGCAAATTGCTAAAATAATAGTTGAATGTTCGAGCGGAACCTATATTAGATCTTTGGTTGAAAAAATTGGAGAATTATTAAATATACCGACTGTTGCTTACAGTATTAAAAGAACTAAAATCGGAGATTTTGATTTAAAAAATGCAGAATCTATTAAATTTAATGGGGTGAGTGACGGGAATTGAACCCGCAACCACCAGGACCACAACCTGGAGCTCTACCGTTGAGCTACACCCACCATTATATAAATTTGGTACCCTTGGCAGGATTCGAACCTGCGACCTACTCCTTAGAAGGGAGTCGCTCTAATCCACTGAGCTACAAGGGCTTTTAATGGAGCCGATGGGCGGGGTCAAACCGCCGACCTCTACTTTACGAAAGTATTGCTCTATCAGCTGAGCTACATCGGCATATTTAAAACAACCCTTTGATAAAGCAATCATATTTTAGCAAATAATAACTCTTGACACAAGACAATATTTTAGCTAGAATATAACAATCTTATTTCGGAGGTGCACCTTGAAAAAAGAAAGAACCTATTTTCTAGTCAATCTATATGGTATTTATGATTCAAATTATAGAACTTCCGTTGAAATAGACGGATATACCAATTATCTTAACAATATAATTGAAGTAATAATCAAACATTATCTTGAAGGGGATTGTATTACAGTTGTTCTGTGCGGAGGACAGACGAATCCTAACTCTGATGTAGCAGAAGCAAAGACTGTAATTATCAAGGGTATAGTATGAAATTGCCACCAATGATACCATATAAAAATGAAAACACACT
>PFQF01000001.1:731-4495 GCA_002793435.1 Candidatus Berkelbacteria bacterium CG_4_10_14_0_2_um_filter_35_9_33_12 | reverse complement strand
CGATTAGCAAAACAGACTTTCTCTTATTTGATGATATTTGATTGTAGATATTCATATTTCTTCTTCTCACATTTTATAATAATTCTGCTAAAACCTTGTCGTATTTACTGGTGTATTCTCTTTCAACTTAAATTTTCCTTTTCAAAATCCTTTATTTGGTCGATAAAGAATTGTTTAACTTGTTGCCAATCTATGGGTTTATTTAGGGTTAGTGTCTCGGGAGTTTTTTCCGCATCGTCGAAGTAGGCAATACTCATTAAAACATGTTCTAAATTATAATTGGCTGATTTAAACTTGTCTTGAAAAAAATCAATGGCTTGGCGAAGCGAGTAATTTTTTTGCGTTAAAATCGTGTACAAATCAATAAAATCCCGTTTTGTCCCTCTCGATTGCAAAGCATCTATCTTCATTGCCACCAAGTCTTGGGGCGAAGCAATCTTGATATTGTGATAATTTGCAAACTCACTAATATTTGGGTAATGGTAATAGAAAAAACTAATTTTTACTTCATCAAAAACACCCAAAAAAGTATCGTCTGCAACGGTGCCTGCGCTAACTTTACCAATTTTTTTGAGATCTTTAAATATTTTAGTAGCATCAAAACTTTGAGTGGTAAAAAAATCTAAATCATAAGAAATTCTGTGCCCAAAATAAAGAGCGCAAGCCGTACCGCCGACTAAATAAAATTGCGACAGCCAACTGGATTTACTTAATAATTCCAGATTGCGTTTTGTTTGCGGGCTAATGCCTGTTGTCTCCATGGCTCCAAATCTAATACTATTAACCAATAGTTTAATGATTTTTTTGATAATCTGCGGGTATTTTTGACCGTTTCTTTTATCTCGTACTTTGAATATTTATCAAACAACCACTTTATAGCATCAACATCGCCAAGATCAAGAATTCGCTCTATGACATAGGTTGAATATTTGTCCGGATCTAATTTGGAAAAGTCGATATCCCAAAAATACCGTTTTAAATAAGACGGCATCACCGGGTTATCGCCCTGCTCTAAATGTATTTTTGAAATTCTTTTCATATATATAGTATAGCAAAAACAGCGAAAAAGACCATTAATGGTCTTTTTCTGTATTCTATAATCTAATGTCTAAAATCTATATTCTAGTTAAATTTGAGTTTACTCAAATTTAACTGCTGGTGGGGTTTTGGCTTTTTCGGCTTCTTCACCTTCCATCTCAAAGAACGGTTGGCTTTCGAACTTTAGCTGACGACCGATGGTGTTGGTTGGGAAAGTTTCTAATTTTGTATTAAAATCACGGACTTGACCGTTGTAAAACCGGCGACTGGCTTCGATTTTATTTTCGGTATCAGTCAATTCGTCTTGCAGATCCAAATAGTTGGTGCTAGCTTTCAAATCCGGATAGCTTTCTGCCACTGCAAACAAACTTTTCAAAGTATCGGTCAACATATTTTCCGCTTTGGCTTTGTCTTCTACCCCTTTAGCCCCCATCGCTTCGGTTCTGGCTTTGGTAACATCGGTTAGAACCGACTTTTCAAACTTTGAATAACCCTTGACTGTTTCAATCAAATTGGGAATCAAATCATAGCGCCGTTTTAACTGAACCGAAATATCGCTCCACGCTTCTTTAACTCGGTTACGAAGTGTAATTAATCCGTTATAAATGGCAATTATCCATAAAATGATTACCCCTAAAACTATCAAAACAATTGTGCTAATTCCCATAAAAACTCCTTTTTTTTATTATTAATTATTAGCTATTAGCTATTAGTTATTAGTTATTAGCTAATTTATAGTATATCAGACCATTTTCTATAACACCAGCCGGATCTTCACCATTTTCAAGCCGGGCTTTAAGTTCATATTTTATACCATCATTAGATTTGTAAATATAATTAAATTCTTCACCAACTCTTGGGTCAAACGCAATTAAATCAATATGGGTTGGAACTAGTTTTAATCCTGTATCAGACCCCGTTGAAATTTTTTCTTCCCCACTACTAATTGGATAATTATTATTAGCTAAAAAATAAACATCAAGACCTTTTTTAATATTCTCTAAATCCCTTTTTCTTTGAGCATCTCGAGTCAATTCCGTACTTAACTCTTCAGATTCTGGAGCAGTTGTTACTCCAAATTCAAATCTTTTTTCATTATTTTCTGGGCTATAACTATAAACCGTTGTTGTTGTTACTGAATTATCTGGGATCAAACCAACATACATCCCTAACGGAGTCAAAATTAATCCATACGACAGAGCTGATAAAACAATAATTATTATCAATCCAATCAAGAAAAACTTACTTACTCCAACTTTAGCTATAGTTTCTTTTAGATTATCATTTTCTGCATTTTCGATTTTTTCCGGTTTTTTATTTTCAGGCTCTTTTTTCTGTTTTGATTCCTCCTCAATTTGTTCGGTTTCATCCGTCATAATATTTTCAATATCATCTTTTTTTTCTTCAATATTTTCAATCGGTTTTTCTATTTCTGGCTGACTTTCTCCAATTGCCGGAATATCAATCGGTTCTTCAGGAAATTGAGTGTTTGCCTCCGGTTGGGACAGAATTACACTTGAATCTTCAGTTTTTTCTGAAAGGTCAACCGTTTTTTCGCTTTTGATCGGAATGATTTTTTGAGGACTGCTTTCAGAATTTGTTTCGGGTTGGGTTGGGATCATAACTGGTTTTTCAGCTAAATCAATTTTTTCCGTACCCAAAATCGGTGCATTCTGCAAATCACTTTTTGATTCAACCAATTCATCTCCAAATTGAAGTCTCATAAATCCCTCCGTTACTCACTTATTACATTATAACTCAATATCCAATGCTTTCTCAAGTTGATTATCAACATTGTCTTGTTTCTCTACCACTACATCAGGTTTAATACCATTTTTATCAATTTCTTGATTCTTTGGAGTCAACCATTTGGCAATCGTCAATCTTAACGACCCGCCATTAGATAATTCCTCCAATTTTTGAACCGACCCTTTGCCATAGGTTTGTTCCCCAAGTATTTTTACCCTCCCTTCGTCCTGCAAAGCTCCAGCCACAATTTCTGATGCACTTGCTGAACCGCTATTAACTAAAACAACCGTTTTTATACCATTTAAAATGTTTTTCTTTGTTGATTTCAATTCGTCAACTTTACCGTTTTTATCCTTTTCCTTAACCACTACACCATCTATCCAATAAGATGCAATGTCAACCGAACTATCTAAATATCCACCTGGATTTCCTCGAACATCTAAAATGATACGATCAATATTTTTTAAATTATTATCCTTGACAACTTTTTCAAATAAATCGCTCGTATCACTTCCAAACTGAATTATTTCAATATAAAGATTTCTTTTCCCGTTTCTTTCAATAATTTTGCTATTTACCGAATCGTATTTAATTGTGTCTCGGGTAATTTCATATTCTTTAGCTTGATGATCACTTTTCTCTATTAATAATTTAACTTTTGAACCCTTGGGTCCACGAATTAACGAAATAGCTTCTGAAAGCGAAACTTCTTGGCTATTTTTATTGTCAATTTTTAAGATAATATCTTTTGTTTTAAGCCCGGCTTTTTCAGCGGGAGAATTTTTAATTGGACTAATAATAACTAATTTGCCATCTTCTAAATTAATTTCAATTCCGATTCCATCAAACCTCCCATCCAATTCTAAAACTAAATTTTTTGATTCTTCTTGGCTTAAATATGAAGAATGGGGATCACCTAATCCCTGAACAATTCCGGCTAATAAACCATCAATAATTTTATTGCGTTGAATTTCGCC
>PFQF01000001.1:0-394 GCA_002793435.1 Candidatus Berkelbacteria bacterium CG_4_10_14_0_2_um_filter_35_9_33_12 | reverse complement strand
AAGCTCGTTCCAAAGATGGCATGTTCAATATCATGAACTCCTATTGCATTTCCACCAAATAATGCTTCAACATAGCCGTTTTGGATAAGCCATTCTACAGATTCGATGCCACCAGAATGCACGACCGCAGAGCCAAGCACCCAAACAATTTTTCCATTATCCTCTTTTGCATTTTTTAACACACTGGCAAGGTGGGAATAATTAACTCTTCGCTCTCTGCTAATTTCGCTTTGCATAAAACCAAACTGTCCATCATTGTTCCCAACTTTTTTTAAGTTGATCACGTAAATTCCTTCACTCCCATCCTCTGTGCTACCCTCTATAACATTTTCGCCTTCTTTGAGTCTATTCATCTCAACGACTTTTAAGTGTTCTCCTTGCTCTGCATGCACTA
>PFQF01000013.1 GCA_002793435.1 Candidatus Berkelbacteria bacterium CG_4_10_14_0_2_um_filter_35_9_33_12 | reverse complement strand
CAAATCATCGGTATGGGCAGAGTATTCGGCATCGCTTTGGTCTTTGTGTTTTATGTTGTGTATCGCGTCTACTTGAAATCCAACCGAGTTGAAAAGCAATTAAACGAATTAGTGAGAAAAATTGCGCTCAACAAACGCAACGAATAAAATGAAAATATTACTTGTTTGCCCATATTTTTTTGAGCCACACCGTTGGATGATTAGCGCTTATAAAACTGCCTACGCACTCTCAAAAAAACACCAAATCACTGTACTCACAACTGGTAAAAAACCTTATGAAAAAATTTCAACAAATCTTGAAATATACCGAATGAAGGATTGGTTTTTACCAGATCCGATTAATTACTCTATCGTGCCTGGACTTTTTAAAAAGTTTTTATTTATTACCAAGCATACCAAACCAGACATTGTTTTGATTAACAAATATATGTTTTATACAACCCTAGTAATTTTTGTGGCAAAAATAATGCGATTAAAAATTCCGTTCATTATCTCGACTGACACCTTCCCGGGATTAAATTGGCACCCGAGATCGAAGCTGATAGATATAGTGATGAAAATATATAATTTTGTTCTTGGAATTCCAGCGCTCAAACTGGCAGATAGAGTAATCTTATTCCATAGCGGAAATATTGCGATTGCAAAAAAATTAAAACTAAATTATATTGTTATTCCTAACGGAGTTGATATAGACGCAATTAAAAAAGCTAAGCTACCCCGAGATTTGATTAAAACGTCTGGTGAAATTTGGATTGGCTATGTTGGGCGACTCGAATCAGTGAAGGGTTGGGATTTATTAGCCCAAACAGCACTTCAAATAGTGCCACGATATCGCAATGTGAAATTTTTGTTTGTGGGTAATAAAATTGGCAAAGAAAAAGAAATTAAACAATATGCGCACCCGCAGATTAAATTCCTTGGGCATAGAAATGATGTTTATAGTATAATGAAAAAACTAGATATTTTTGTGTTGCCTTCATATTCTGAAGGATTGCCCAACGCCCTAATGGAGGCAATGGCATGTGGTTGTGCTTGCATTGCTTCAAATGTTGGCGGGGTGAAAGATTTAATTCAACACAAGAAAAATGGATTATTTTTACAACCAAATGACCCAAATGATCTACCCAAAAAAATCAAATACTTATTGAATAACGAAAATGCAAGAAAACAATTTCAATCTGTTTCTCACAAAATTATTTACCATAAATTTAGCTGGACAAAAATAAATTATCAATTAGATAAGCTGTTATTTAATATTACAAAATGAAAGTTATTAATAAATACATTTATGCTAATTTTGCGCTATTAATTCTATTTTCCTTTGCCATATTGCTTGGTCAATATCACTTCAATTATTTGTCATATTTTTTAGGTCTCGTAGTATTTTTTTTGCCTGGCATAAATTTGGCATTAGCGATAGAGCAAATCTCGTATCAAAAAATTTCAAAAATATTTCTTTTATTGTCTGGTATTTTTTTTACCTTCACCCTGATACCAATTTTTACCTATTTTTATGTCACTCTAAAAAACGGCGTTTTAGAGCCTATAACTATTCAAGTAATAATATTGATTTTATGGCTGGCATCTTTTCTTTTGTTCTTGTTGCTTCAGAAATGGAAAAAAATCCCACCGACTGATATTTTAATTTTACCCAAAGACAAAATTTTTTATTATATTTTAATCTTTTTTTTATTGGCTACCACCATCCATTTTTTTCTTTATCCTTTTATACCAGAAGCTGACCCATACACTTATTTATTACAAGCTGACCAAATCGCAACAAGCCATTTTATAAATACTAGTGGCTCAAGGCCTATCTTTTCAGTGTTAATTTATATTATTAATTCTATCACGTACATTGATAACTATTGGATATTTAAAATTATTTTACCTCTTTTAAACTTTACCACTATACTAATTTTTTATTATCTTTCGCGAAATATTAAAAGTAATATTTTAAGAATCGTTAGTAGTTTGGCGCCACTGTATTTACCAGTTTTTTATTTAGAAATGCTCATACCTCGTCCCCAGACCATATTTTTAATTTTATTACCCATAGCGCTTTTCGTCTCAACTGAAATAATAAAATCAACAGCAAAGCAAGATAATATTGGCTATATTTATTGGCTGATATTATTCGTCGCTCTTTCGGCAATTAGCATTAAAATTCATGAATTTTTTATTTTCATCCTAATTATCACCCTATATGCATCGTTCTCTTATTTAAAAAAATATCTGCTAAAATACCCTGCAGAGTCCTTGATGATTTTCTTAATTATTATTTTAGGCGCTTATCCGTGGCTAAACAATTTTGGGGTTATACAGTCTTTGCGATACTTTATTTCTCCCTTCGTAAAAATTCTCCAAAACCCAAAAATTAACCTTTGGTTTATTGATAATTACACTAATGTTGACGGAAACAAAATGGGTTGGCTAGGGTACACTTGGATATTGTATTATATATATAATATTGGTATTTATATCCCATGTTTTTTCTTTGTTTGCGCTGTAACGAAAAAATATAGATTAATAACCAAGAGCAAACTAACGAAATATTCGTCCATATATATATTGAGTTGTTTATTATTTTTTTCTATCGCTGAAATTTTTCCTCGACTTGGAATAGCTTATTTGCCTGACCGAGCATGGTTATTTGCTTCATTGTCTTTTATATTTTTTATTCCATTTACCATCAATACTTTTGAAAAATATTTAAGAAACAATTTAATTTTTTTATTTATTATGTCAGCGATTATATCGTTATTATTAGGATGGATTACGACATATGCCAAACAAGGATGGACTACAAAAAATGAATTTGATGCTATGAAATTCATAAAAAATAACACTGCGCCTGATTCGTTAATTATAAGTCAAGCTTCAAACGGTCCTGGTATTTCGTATTATGCAAAGAGAAAATTTATTATGCCTGAAAACGAATTTACCCATACGGCTAATTATTCGGATACAGAAAATGTTATTAAAAAAAATAATATATCGTATATGAGCGAATCATTAATCAGCGAAAAAGAACAAATCGTTCAAAAATTACAAGAAAATCTAGATAAAATTGCTAAGGGAAGTGAGAAAAAAAAAGATAACCTTGCCAATATAATGGCCAGCCAAAGCAAAAGAGTTGAAGAAATAAATTCTAAATTATATGAAATAGAACAAAGCATTATTTTAGGTAAAAATCCACCACCAGTATATTTTTTGTATTCATACGATAAATTTAAGACAATCTATACCATGCGTTCGTGGTGGCAGGAATTCAATTTTAATGATCTAAATGTTAAAAAATTTAACGCAACATATAAAACAATCTATAATCAAAACGGTGTATATATTTGGAAATTAAATTAGACTTATTACGAAATAATTTTTCATAGCGTCCCGACAAAATGTCGGGATGAGCGAAAACAATAAAGAGCAAGGAAAGCATAACAGGGTTACGTTAACGAGTGATGAATTGTTATTCAGCCAAAATTTGTTAATTACAGTAGAAAGGATTGTTTCGTAATGAGTCTAATATAAACAATATGTGCGGAATAACTGGAAAAATTAGTTTTGGGAATCAATTTATTTTTCCCAAAGAAATAAAAAAAATGACCGATGCCATTGCCCATCGTGGTCCGGACGATGAAGGTTTTTGGATCTCAAAAAATAAAAAGATTGGACTTGGGCATCGCCGTTTAGCAATTATCGACCTCTCCCCGGCTGGTCACCAACCAATGAGCTACAGGAATCGTTATCACATCGTCTTCAATGGCGAGATTTACAATTTTCAATCAGAAAAAGAAAAATTAATTAAACTCGGCTATACATTCAAGTCTAAAACTGATACCGAAGTAATTTTGGCTCTTTACGATAAATATCGAGAAAAATGCCTCGATCATCTACGAGGAATGTTTTCTTTTGCGATTTATGATGAAAAAGAAAACATTCTTTTTTGCGCTCGAGATCGGGTAGGTAAAAAACCTTTTAAATACTTTTATGATAAAAAAGTATTTATTTTCGCCTCCGAACTAAAAGCCATTTTAACACAGTACGAATATCACAAAGAGCCTGATTTTGAAGCGATCCATCACTATTTAACCCTCCAATATGTACCAGCTCCAATGACTGGATTTAAAAATATTTTTAAACTCGAACCCGCACACTACTTAAAGCTTGATCTAAATAATAATACATTGGTTAAAAAACGCTATTGGCGACTTGATTATTCTAAAAAACTCAACTTACCTGAAGAAGAATGGCAAAAAAAGATTATCAGTAAATTAGATGAATCGGTCAAAATCCGAATGATTTCCGATGTGCCACTGGGCGCTTTTCTCTCCGGCGGAATTGACTCAAGCGCAGTCGTTGGTCTAATGAGTAAACATAGTTTGAAACCGGTTAAAACTTTTTCAATCGGTTTTGAAGACGAAAAATACAATGAATTAAAGTACGCTCGAATAATTGCTGATAAATTTAAAACCGATCACACCGAATTTATTGTTAAGCCCGATGCAATTGAAGTCCTGCCAATGCTTGTCAAGCAATACGAAGAGCCTTACGCCGACTCAAGCGCTCTGCCGACTTACTATGTCTCAAAATTGACCCGGGATTCTGTTACGGTCGCCCTCAATGGCGACGGTGGGGACGAAAATTTTGCTGGTTACGAACGTTACAGCATTCAAAAGTTTTCCTTAATCTATGAAAAATTTCGATTTATTAACCGCCTGGTTTGCGTCCCAATTATAAAATATCTGTCAAATAAATATTCAAATACTTTATTTGACAGATCGTATAAATTTGCATCTACATTTGATCAAAATTATGATTATCGCTACCTTAATTACATTTGTTACTTTTCCAATGAAATGAAGCAAAAACTCTATTCTCAGGAACTTAAGAAAAAACTATTTTCAGATTCATATTTAATTATAGCAAATGCTTTTAATGATTCTCGTACAGATAATAAACTGGACCAAACTCTCTATGCTGATTTTACTAATTATCTTCCTGAAGATTTACTTGTCAAAGTTGATATCGCTACAATGGCAGTTTCCCTTGAGGGACGGTCACCCTTTCTTGATCATGAATTTTTAGAATTAACTGCGAGGATACCCTCAAGCCTAAAATTAAAAGGTTTTAACAATAAAAAATATATCTTAAAAAAATCTTTAGAAGGCTTTATCCCAAATGAGATTATGTATCGCCCGAAAAAAGGATTTGGAGTGCCAATTGACAAATGGTTTAAAAACGACTTAAATAATTATATTCGGGGAATGTTGCTTTCAGATAAAACAATTATCAAAAAATATTTTAATCTTGGATATATAGAGTATTTAATCAACGCTCACCAGAATACCAAACTCAATTATTCTAACCAACTTTGGGCACTGTTAACTTTGGAGTTGTGGTTTAGAGAATATTTTGATTAATTATTATGAAAAAAAACCATTTGCCTTTTCTATCTGATCCGATTGATTCGTCAAAATTTAGGTTAACAATTTTTAAAAATATTAATAATGAAATAGTTGACGGGTTACTAATTTCCAATACAAATTGGTTCCCAATAATCAGCAACATACCAAGAATTTTAGTTGGTGAGCTTAAAAACAATTTGCTTAAAAATAATATTCAATTCTTCAGAAAATATCAGCCAAAATTGCCTAAATCTATTAAATCCGAATGGGAAAAACAAATAAATTCAATTAATAATTTAGATAAATTTTTAGCTCACCAAAAAAAAACTGGTGAGAGTTTTGCTTGGGAATGGAGAAATATCTACCGTGAAAATAATTTCGAAAAAAATAATTTTTTACATTTTACCGGACCTTTTATCACCGAAAAAACATTAAAGCATAAAATGGTTATCGATATTGGTTGTGGGTCAGGCAGATTCACTAAATGGGGAACAAAGCTGGGCGCTAAAGTCGTCTTTGGAACCGATCTAGGTGAAAGCGTTGAAGTCGCTTACCAAATGACCAAAAAATTTGATAATGTCTGTATTGTTCAAGCAGATATTTATAATATGCCGTTTAATAACATATTTGATATTGCCTATTCTATCGGCGTATTACATCATTTGCCTCAACCGCAAAAAGGCTTTTTGAAACTACCTAAAGTCTTAAAAAAAACTGGCAAAATGCTGATCTGGGTTTATAATCGCAGAAATAATAACCGAGCTATTTACTTTTATGAACCGGTTCGGGCAATACTAAAATATCTACCTAAACCAATGCTGCTAAAACTCTGCTATCTACCCGCATTTGGTGTTCATTTATTTAACTATTTAACCACTTGGCTCAATTTTATTGAGCAATATGAAATGGCAAAAAAAGTGCCTTTCTCTTACTACGCTAATTTTCCCTTTAATATGAAATTAAACGACGCTTTTGATGTTTTAGCCACCCCAAAAAGCAATTATTACTATGTCGAGGAAATAGAAAAATGGTTTAAGTCTGCCAAATTAAAAGACATCAAATCATTCGAACATCCTGAAGCCGGAATAACTTGTGTGGGGGAAACGAAATAAAATTATAACTTTATGAAAAAAAATATTAAAGTAATGCATTTTGTAATAGGGCTAGGAGTTGGTGGCGTTGAACAAATGCTTCTCAAAACCCTTCCGTTAATGTCAAAAAACATTGAGAATATTGTTTATAGTATTAACCCTGGAGAAATTGGAGATAAACTAGCAAAACTTGGTATCAAAATTATCTATTGCCCTAAAGTGAACATTTTCTCTTTGGTCAGCGATTTTAAAAAAGTTGTTAAACATGAAAAACCAGACTTACTAATAACTTATTTAATGCATGCTGATTTGTTTGGACGTTTTTTTGGTAGATTGTTTGGAATTAAAAAAATTATCTGTGCCAAAAGAGGTATCTTGCTCAATTATGAATACTTAAAATACTTTGACAGACTATCGTCATTTTTGGTCAATAAGTATGTCTGCGTATCTAAAACACTTCAAAAACGATTAATTGACAACTGGCACATCCCGGCAAAAAAAGTAGTTGCTATCCCCAACGGGGTTAATATAAATATATTTAATCAAATTAAGCTTAATAAAACAAAAATGTTAGCTGAACTTAAAATTCCAAAAGGTAACCTAATATTCACTTACACGGCAAATTTGAGAGACCAAAAAGGACATATCGAGCTTGTCAAGGCTCTTAATTTAGTTAATTTGGAATTAAAAAAATTATCTGTGCCAAAAGAGGTATCTTGCTCAATTATGAATACTTAAAATACTTTGACAGACTATCGTCATTTTTGGTCAATAAGTATGTCTGCGTATCTAAAACACTTCAAAAACGATTAATTGACAACTGGCACATCCCGGCAAAAAAAGTAGTTGCTATCCCCAACGGGGTTAATATAAATATATTTAATCAAATTAAGCTTAATAAAACAAAAATGTTAGCTGAACTTAAAATTCCAAAAGGTAACCTAATATTCACTTACACGGCAAATTTGAGAGACCAAAAAGGACATATCGAGCTTGTCAAGGCTCTTAATTTAGTTAATAAAAAATTAAAAAAATGGACGCTATTATTGATAGGTACGGATCAGGGAGAAAAAAATAAAATAGTTAATA
>PFQF01000043.1:622-4162 GCA_002793435.1 Candidatus Berkelbacteria bacterium CG_4_10_14_0_2_um_filter_35_9_33_12 | reverse complement strand
AAACACCGCCAAACTTCACTTTTTGCGAAATTGTAAGATGTTGCCGAGGCGTAAAGCGCTTCCGGTTGCTAGATTGTTTTGGGTATAGTCAAATTTTTGCCACCAAATTTATTAAATATTTACTTTGAATTAATTAAAAAATGACTATTTATTTAGACAATGCAGGGACAAAAAAACCGGATGAAAAAATCGCCGGGGATTATTTAAATTTAATAAAAAAATCTTACGGCAATAGTTCGTCTCTCCATTCGCATGGTAGAGAAATGTCAAAAATATTAGAAAACTGTCGAGAAAAAATAGCCTGCCTATTTTCAGTCGAACCAGACATAGTCTATTTTAATAGTGGCGCTAGTGAAGGTAATAATACAATTTTAAAAGGTATGGTTGATTACGCATTATTTTATAAAACTATTGGAAAAAAATTACCCCACTTAATTATTAGTTCGATCGAACATCCCTCAATTATTGAATCTGCCAAAATTCTGCATAATCATAAACGGGCGGAAGTAACATTTATTCATCCAGAAAAAGACGGACTTTTCAAGCCTGAAAAAATTATTGATTCGATAAAAGCGGAAACAATTTTAATTTCAGTCGGTTTTGTCAACAATGAAACGGGTGTGGTTCAAGATGTTAAAAAAATTGGTCGGGAATTAAAAAAATATAAATCATCCATAGGTGCAAAATATCCATATTTACACACCGATATTACTCAAGCGATTGAATATAATACGATTAATTTAGAAAGGGATTTGATTGATATTGTCACATTTTCAGGTCATAAGTTTGGTTCTCTTCCGGGAACTGGTGTTTTAATTTCAAAAACAGATAAGTTTTTTCCATTGATTAGTGGAGGCGGACAAGAAATGGATAAACGATCAGGAACCGTAGATGTTTATGGTATCTACTATTTAGTTAAAGTTTTAGAAAATATTGCGCAAAAAAGAATTAAAAACACTAAAATTTTGCAACACAAAAAAGGCAAATTAGAGCAAGGGATTGAAAAAATTGAGGGTGCCAAAATATTATTTAAAAATAGTCCCAGGTCGCCACATATAAGTTTAATCGCTTTAAAAAATATTGAGCATCAAAATCTATTTGTTATTTTAGATAAACAAAAAATTTCAGTTTCAATTGGGAGCGCCTGTGCCAGTAAAAGTCAAAAGATTTCTTATGTTTTGAAAAATATGCAAGTTGATGCAAAAACAATTAGAGAAACATTGCGGATAAGTATTGCACTTGCAACTAGTAATAATGAAATTGAAGCATTTCTAAAAATATTAGCTAAAATTTATGCAGATTATCAAGGGCGATAAAATTGCTAACGAAATAATTGAGGAACTAGCGGTTGAAGTTAAAATGTTACCGAGCGATCCGACTTTAGCGGTAATTTTAATTGGCAATAACAAACAGAGCCGAAAATATATTGAAATTAAAGAAAAAATTGCTGAAAAAATCGGTGTCAATTTCAAGCTTTTTGAATTTTCTGAAAATATTGAACAATCAAATATTGTCTATTTGATAGATGAATTAAATAAAAATAGTAGCGTTAATGGCATTATTGCGCAAATGCCAATTCCAGCTAGTTTTGATCGTTTAAAAATAATTTGGGCGATTAATCCCCAAAAAGATGTCGATGGTTTTCAGATGCATCTTTTCCGTCCACCAACGCCGATGGCGATTATTAATCTTTTATTACGAAATAAAATCGATATATTCCACAAGAAGTTTGTCATTGTTGGTTACGGATTTTTAATTGGCAGACCGTTAGCGACTTTGCTTAAAAAACAAGGTGCCTTTGTTAATATTGCGGAAAAAAATGATCGTGATTTTCGGAGTAAAATTTTAGAAGCAGAGATTGTTGTGGGAGCATCCGGCAGTGAAAAAATTATTCAGCCAAATCTAGTTTCAAAAAATCACATTGTTGTCGATGCGAGCGGGGTGGATATCGATTTTAAAAAAATAAAAAGTTTGGTTAAAGCGATCGTCCCGCCGATTGGTGGGATTGGACCGTTAAGAGTTGCAAATCTATTTTCGAACTTAATTAAAGCTTATAAAATTCAAAATGAAACCTAAAGCGGTGATTGCTCTTTCAGGCGGAGTTGATAGCACTGTTTCTGCTTTACTTTTAAAAAAAGCTGGTTACGATTTAACTGCCGTTTTTTTGAAAAATTTTGATATTAAAAGTTGGTTTTCCGGAAATAATAAAAATGAAAAAATTGTCGACAGTTGTTCGAATTTAGCTGATCAAAAAATGGCGGAACGAGTGGCAAGTTTTTTAAATATTCCTTTTTATGTTCTAAATTTTGAAAAAGAATATGCAAAAAATGTTTTTTCAAAATTTATTAAAGGTTATAAAAAAGGAATTACACCCAACCCGGATGTTTGGTGCAATACATATATTAAATTTGGAGCATTATTAAAATTTGTTGAAAAAATATCACCCAATGCTTATTTAGCGACGGGACACTATGCTCGGCTTCTCCGGATAAATCCTAAACAAGTTCAAAATACTAATTACCAAAATTCGAAACAAAGACGGTTTAGAACATTAAATAATTTGAATTTTGATATTATTTCGGATTTAGATATTAGAGTTTTGGATTTATCGTCAATTTCTCTTTTGAGAGGAATTGACGATTTAAAGGATCAGAGTTATTTTTTGTGGCAATTGAGTCAAAAACAACTTGAAAAAGTTATTTTTCCGATCGGTGGGATGATGAAAACTGAAGTGCGAGAAATTGCTAAAAAAAATAGGTTGCCAAATGCAGACTTGAAAGATTCGCAAGGAATTTGTTTTGTTGGCAAACTTCCGGTCAAGGAGTTTTTAAAAAATATTATTAAGCCCAAAAAGGGAAATGTTGTATTAGGCGATGGTACTAAGGTTGGTGAACATGATGGGGCATTTTATTATACAATCGGAGAGCGCATTGGAATACAAAAAATCAAAAATCAAAAATCAAAAATTAAAAACACAAATCAAAAATTAAAGATTTTTGGACCGAATAGCAAACCTTTGTATATTATTTCAAAAGATATTAAGCGAAATTTATTAGTTATAGCTCCAGATGAAGGGCAAGAGCCGTTGTGGAGGAAAGAATTTCAGGTGACAGATGTTCACTGGATTGGGGAATCGCCAAAGAAAAATGAACTACTTGACATTGAGATTCGTTATCACCAAACTCCAAAATCCAAAGGGAAGATTTTGGAAATACCAAATAACAAAAAACAAATCCCAAACAAATCCCAAAATTCAAATCCAAAAAAATTGAAAATTGAAAATTGTAGATTGAAAATTCAGCTTTTTGAAGCTGTAAGGGCGGTGACCCCGGGTCAGCATGTAGTTTTTTATCGAGGGGAAGAAGTGCTGGGTGGTGCAATAATTTCAAAATGATATAATAAATTCATATGGAAACTAATAAGCGATCACGAATTGTTGTAATTATTTTTTTAGCTTTTTTATTTTTTTATATTGGCTATCACTGGAGAGATTACAACAATAGTTTGAACTCTAAACAAAACAACGGACAATCAGAAAAA
>PFQF01000043.1:0-442 GCA_002793435.1 Candidatus Berkelbacteria bacterium CG_4_10_14_0_2_um_filter_35_9_33_12 | reverse complement strand
AATATAAATTTGAAAAAACAAGCCAAGCTTTATTTAGATTCAGAGGTTAAAGGCCCAAGAGCTTACACAAACTTTAGTTTTAGAATTGGAATAGAAAAAAGAGGAATAAAGCTTAGCCCAGAAAAAACAAAAGAAATGATGGAAAACATAGAAGAGAGCATAAAAAAATGGGAGAGCATCAATGAAAAACTGGGAAAAGTTGTTAAAGGATTAAAAACAGCGTGTTTTGCAACTGCTGCTATTTTGAATATTAAAAATTTAGTTACTGGATTTTCCGGAGATGCAATGGCGAGAAAAGAAGTCATGACAAAAACAAATGGTTGGAATGATTATTGCGAGGGGCTTGCTTCAACTGGGTTGCCAAGCAAGGTAAATGAAAAAACATATTCAAGTGTAGACAGCTGCTTAGTCGGGCACAACTCTTTCATAGAAAAAGACATTT
>PFQF01000042.1 GCA_002793435.1 Candidatus Berkelbacteria bacterium CG_4_10_14_0_2_um_filter_35_9_33_12 | reverse complement strand
AGCAGAATTATTATAAAATGTGAGAAGAAGAAATATGAATATCTACAATCAAATATCATCAAATAAGAGAAAGTCTGTTTTGCTAATCGGCGTTTTTTTGGTCCTGTTGATGGCAGTTGGGTGGGGAATTAGCGGGTATTATGGCAATCCGATATTTTTGTATATTGCGGTGGTGATTTCGTTTACTCAAGCGTGGGTCGGATATTACTATGGCGATAAAATCGCTTTGGCAACTTCCAAAGCGATACCAATTTCCGGTAAAGAAAATCGGGAGGCAAAGCAACTTGTCAATTTAGTACATAATCTTTCAATTACCGCCGGCACGCCAACACCGAAAGTTTACTTGATTAATGACAGTGCTCCTAACGCTTTTGCAACTGGGCGGGATCCAAAACATGCCAGCATTGCGGTGACAACCGGTTTGGTCGAAAAGTTAGAGGATGAAGAACTGCAAGGAGTTTTGGCGCACGAACTGTCGCATATAAAAAATTACGATATTCGGGTGATGTCGCTTGTTGTTGTGCTAGTGGGAATAATTGCGGTTATTTCGGATTTTTTCTTGCGTTCTATGTTTTGGGGCAGACGATCTGACAACGAAAATAACTCCGGAGGAGTAATGATAGTTATGGCTTTAGTTTTGGCAATTTTGGCACCAATCGTATCAACCTTAATCCAGTTAGCAGTTTCCAGAAAACGGGAATATCTAGCCGATGCCAGCGGAGCACTATTAACCCGTTATCCAGAAGGTTTGGCAAGCGCATTGCAAAAAATATCAGCGGACAAAGAACCGCTGGAAGTCGCTAACCGTGGCACAGCACATCTTTACATCGCCAATCCCCTAAAAAACCAAGAAGGAAAATCTGTCGGATTTTTTGCTAATCTATTTTCCACCCACCCGCCGATAGTAGAGAGAGTAAAAAGACTGCGGGAGATGTAAGTATAACATGATATTTATCATTTATCATTAATCATTTATCATTAATTTACACATTTAAACATTTGTCAAATAAATGAAAAGTGCTACAATGTAGACATGGGAAAAGAAGAAACAATTAAATATTGGATAATTGCTTCAGAGCGGGATAAAAAGTCAGCCCTCGATATGCTAAGAGATGGTAACTACAACTGGTCACTGTTTTTGTGGCAGTTGGTTTTAGAAAGATTATTGAAAGCGCTTATCGTCAAAAAGGATAAAGAAGTTATTAGAACTCACAATCTAGTACGACTTTCGGAAATAGCCGATATTGAATTATCGGACGACCAAAGGGCTGAGCTAACGGAAATTAGTCGGTTCAATATTGAGGCTAGATACGATGATTATAAGGATGAATTTTACCGTAAAGCCACGAAAGAATACACCAAAAAATGGTCAGAAATTGCACAGAGGATAGAGAAATGGATAATACAAAAAATATAGATAAATCAGTGTTGGCGAAAGCCAAAAAATATCGTAAACTTTTAGAAGAAAATGGCGTTAAAATTAGCGCTTTTTATCTGTTTGGTTCTCAAGCACAAGGCACAGCTAAGCCGGGGAGCGATATTGATATCGGAGTAGTTTCGTCTGATTTCACGAAGGACAGAATAACGGAAGCCGTTAAGTTGGACTTGCTTGGCGATAAAATTGACAGCGCAATCGAACCACACCCATTTTCTCCGGAAGAATTTAAAGATAAATACTACCTGTTGGCGCAGGAAGTTAGCAAGACTGGCATAAAAGTGTAATTGATCTTTAACCATCTTATTATCTAACATTCATAAATTCTCCCTCCAAAGGTGGGCAGGCAAGAATTTAAGAATGTTTACCTGTTATTTATAGAAAAACCCTCGGCTTTTGCTCGAGGGTTTGCGGAAATGGGTTGAGGGTTAAGTAAAAGTTCTATGGCAAATGAATGTCAATAACAGTTGTGGCGTTTGGGTCGAAAGTTTCTGGTTTATAGCAGTGGGGATTAAGTCGAAAAAAATCTTCACAGGGTCTTAGTATGCAATTGCAATGGCAAACCATAGCGATTAAATTACGATCTAGATGATGATATAGGACAATTTTTCCAGTTGCGTAAGAAGCATAACACTCTTGGAAAGCAGCGATTACTGATTTATCAGGATTATCGCAATCTTTTCCATTTGGATGGAGAAGTTGATCAAGTTTGTGTAAGAGTGATGATCTATCTTCTTGCATTCGATAAATTTGTCCGGGTGGATTAGTGCTGGTATCAATTCTCATTATTTCCTCCTTATTCAGGTACAAAATGATAATAATATTAGTATAGCATAATTACTGGCAACAAGGAAATCTACTAGACTATAAAAGATGAGATTAAAAAGATAGTCGAGGGTAAATAGTTCAAATAATTTCCAAGGATGCTTTTACTGATGCGTTAGATGTATTTATCAATTCCACTTGAGAATATTTTTCTTTAAGTTTAGTGATAAACTCGTCAGCCCAAGAAGGCGACAAAACTAATACTCCGTCAAAATCAACAATTATCTTCTCATCGTCTTTTGGAAGAGAATACGCTTGTGCCGCTAGCCACGCCTCCCTGCCAGCCGGGCGGGACAACAGCATTTCACCAAATTGTTTTAATTTAATTTCTGTCATAATTAGTATTTGATTATCGCTAAAACTCCATTGATAGTTTGATCTGAATTTTCAAACGATAATTTTTTATTTTCTATTTTTGCCACCGCATTTCCTGAATGCAAATTAATTTGAATTCCCAAATCTTTGGATACTTTTGTGACAAACTTTAAGCCATTTCCTCTCTTTTCAGGGTAACGCCCAGAAATAACTTCGGTAAAAGCGACTTTTAATGCCTCTAAGTCATTTTTCGTTTCGGGTTTTACTTTTTGAATAGATGACAATATACCTTGACCCCTATCGGCTACTACAATCGTTTTGTTTTCAAAATCGACATCAAAATATATTCCCATCATATCACGCCATTTGCCGAGATTATGGTCGTAAGCATTGTTGCCAATCTCGCCAATAATTGCGATGAGCGAGTAAAGAATGTCAAGATTGATTTCCGGTTTCGATTCAAAATTCAATCTAATTTTATCCAATCTGGCTTGAAAAATATCACGGGTCGGGCAATGTTCTTGTTTGCTTAATATATTCTCGCCCGAAATGGTATTAAGCCATCGTTTAGCTTTAATAGTATTATTTTCCATACTTGCATCTTATCAACAACTCCCCATCTTGACAAGCGCAGAGAGATAGAATGGATATAAGGATAAAATATAATTAAATATATTCTTTTGCTTGGGGCGAAAGAATAAAGAAAGGATAAAAAGGTATGTCGTTTACAAGGAGTGTTAAACAAATACCAAACGAAGAACCCTATGGAGTAGAAAAAGTCGTTTCAACCGAAAATTACCAAAAAGCCCTTTCTGCATGATATTTTTCTGGTATAATATACTTATGAACAAAGACCAGGTTAAATTAAGGATTGAAAAACTCAAGGTGCTTATTGAAAAGTATCGTTACAGTTATCATGTTTTGGATAAAAGTTTGATTTCCGACGGGGCGCTCGATAGTTTAAAACACGAATTGCAAGAGCTCGAAAATAAATATCCGCAGTTTATTACACCTAATTCGCCAACACAAAGAGTTGGTGGCAAACCGTCAAAAGGGTTTAATAAAGTTCTCCACCAAACTCCCATGTTATCGCTCATAGATGTTTTCGCAACCTCGGAGGTTGCGGATTGGGAAAAAAGAATTGAAAAAGTAAATGGACGAAAAATAACGGGTGGGTTTTTTGCCGAGCTCAAGATTGATGGTTTGGCGGTTTCGCTGATTTATGAAAACGGGGTTTTGGTTTGTGGGGTAACCCGTGGAGATGGAAAGGTCGGAGAGGATGTAACGCAAAATATAAAAACGATCGAAAGTATACCGCTAACCATAAATCCGAAATCCGAATATAGAAACTCTAAACAAATTCAAAATTCTAAATTACAAATTCCAAAAAAAATCGAAATTCGGGGTGAAGTTTATATGAAAAAATCGGTGTTTGACGAACTAAATAAAAAATATAAAAACGAAGGTAAGCCGTTACTCGCCAATCCTCGCAACGCCACCGCCGGCAGTATCCGCCAGCTTAATTCGAAACTTACTGCTAGTCGCAAACTTTCATTTATTGCCTATGATGTAATTATGCATAAAG
>PFQF01000019.1 GCA_002793435.1 Candidatus Berkelbacteria bacterium CG_4_10_14_0_2_um_filter_35_9_33_12 | reverse complement strand
AAACAGTTGGCAGAATATTAAGAATGCCGGAGCCAGACTTGAAAGAAGATTATAAAAGTAGTCCGAATTTGAGAGTCGGCTATCTCTACACGAATTACAATAGAAAAGATATAACTGACAATTGGATTGATAAAACACAAAATAAACCGGCAGTTTATATTTCAAAAAGAAAAAAAGGGATAAAGAATATTCCACCTTTGCAATCAGCTTATGTTTCGCGGGTTGATTATGGGGATTTAAGCAATTCTGCAAAATTTCAGGCGAGTTTTATTAAGTCAATGAATGATATTTTTGGGATTGATAAAGATGATATTTTTGGAAAAGCAGAAAAGAAATTGGCTAAAAAGGGATTTGATTTGGATTCTTCAATTACTAATCAAATAATTGTTGACGCACAATTTGAAGATTACGACAGAATCAATTTTGAATTTCAGAAAAAAGGACATGATGTATCTTTGGAAATGTCCCAAAATGATGTTGAGAAAACATTTAATTATCTATGTTTTCAGTTGTTAAAAGAACAAACAGAAGATAGGGCAAAAATAACTAACATCGCTCGATCTTGGAGTCCGCTAAAATCAGCTATTAGGGTTTGGTTCAAAAGTGTTTTAGGTGAAAATAGCGATTATTATTACCGAGTTTTTATTAAGGATATACAAAAAGATGCAAGTAGTGTTTTTCGTCCAGCTCTTACACAAGCTCTAAAAAATTATAGACCAATTTTAGAAAAGATATTAGCCGAAAGAGCAAAAAAGAGTGAGGAAAAGGAAGCTCCAATTTTTACCATCCAAGAAAGTTATAGTTATACAGAAGATTATGAAAATCTACCCACAACGCTTAATGTCTTAGAAAATTTTTACATAAGAAAAGATTACGACGGGAAACCAAACGAAGTTGAATTTATAAATTATATTGATAGTAAAAGAAATAAAATAGATTGGTGGTTTAAGCAAGAAATAGGTCAAGAATACTTTGCAATAAAATATTTTAATACAGCCGATCAAAAATTTTCACTTTTCTATCCGGATTGGATTATAAAATTTAAAGATGGCAAAATTGGAATTTTTGATACAAAGAGCGGAAGAACTGCTACAGACACCGAGGGCAGAGTGCTGGCTTTAGCCGAAAAATTAAAAGAGCTTGGTAAAAATTTTGTTGGCGGAATAGTTTTGAAAGAAGGCAGTATTTGGCATTATAATGATTCGAAGGATTATAAATATATTCCGGGCAATCTTGATAAGAATTGGAAGAAGTTTGAAGATTTGTTTGACTAAGTAATTTCTTGGTGGTGTGCCAGTTTTCAACTGGCACGAAATTCGGCGGTGGCGGAAAAGCGAGGGCGGGCAAAAATTCCTTCCCCCCAACCCCCTTCCTTTTTGCCCGCCCGAGCTTAAAAGTTTTTCAAAATTCAGCGTTCGGATTTTCGCTAAAAAAAGTTCGGATTTCGTTCAGCGTTCGGAGCCAAATTGTATGTTCGGCGTTTGTTTCGGCAAAATATCCCTGCCTAATTTACTAAACTTACAGACCAAGAATTAACGATATTCTGTGTGTTTGCTACCCAATCATCCGAATTACTGATTGTGTTAGCACTTTCGGCAATTTCGTTAATTAAACTTTTCAAATTAGCGTGTGAAAAAAATTTATTGGCTTTACGCATTTGTTTGAGTGATTTTAACAATTCAATGAATTGTTTTATCGTAAGTGGTGCAATTTTCTGCTTACTTCCTTTGTAGCCAACTGTGTTGGCGATATGAAATGTTTCAGCACTATCTGTATGAATTGTCGGGGCAATGAAAATACAGTAAGCTTCACTGTGCGAGTTCTCAAAATCACGTAAATGTCGCATAACTGGCTGTCCTTCATTAAACCATTGATCACGACCGCTCAACATTGTAACTTCGCAAATCATATTGAAACTGTCGTAAAAACACTCAATATCAGCCATACCGCCCGGAGCAGTTGATGTTGGCTCATTGTCATCTCCAACTGGGTAGTTTGGCTTAATTTCTTTCGCATCGTTCAATGCGTGAAGCCCCATCGTTGAAAGATATTCAAGCATTAGCGCACGATTTTCAAAGTCAAAAATATTTTCCAGTTGCTCAATGTATTGAGAGATTGATGAAACTGGTTGAGATTTAATATGATTATCTTTTTCTTGCAAATCTTTGCGTGTTTCTCGCAAATCACTAACATACTCTTTTAGATCGCTTTCAGACATTGAAACAATGTTTTTTCTATTCTCAATATTTAAACCAAGACTATTTTGCAGTTCAACAATGTCGTTATATATTTCATTTGCAATTTCAGACAATTTATCTTTTGTCTGCCAAGGCAAGACTGGCAAATTATCATTTGCCATATACGCTACATATTCATCTTTATTTACAAAATGTTTTGGTTTATAAAACTCACTTTCAAACAACGCTTCAATTTCCGTGTGACGATTTGGCTCTAAGTCAATATAGAAACCATTGCCATGAATACGAATAAACTTTGTAAGACGAAAATATCTAACCGTATTATCGCCATAATCTTGCAGATTTTTTAGTAATTTATTAATTTCAGCTTGCTCGTTTGTGCCAAGAAAGTTTATTGCGAATTGTTTGCGGTAATCATCACGAATTTCTTTGCGTTCTTGTTTGGTTTTTCCATTTTGTAAATCTCGTAATTCAACTATCTTTTTCGCATAACTTTCAATTTCAGCATATTTAACTAATGACGGAGCAAAAAAAGAAAACTCTCGTTTACTAATTCCAACTGGAATATTACCTCGTTCTGCTTCAATCTTATTAACTTCATTTATCAATTTAAGCGTTGCTACAAAAGGCACAACATCGTAATCACCATTGTCAGCAAAATCGTTGCTTGCCGGGTTTGGTATTTGCCATTTAATAAATGATTTCAAGAAAACATCACCAGTATCTTTTTCACTGGCTATAAGTTTCTTACCAAGTTCGGTTATCTTAACTACACCACCATCTATAATCACAAAACCAAACTTTGTTAGTGGGTTAATTGATTGACGACCTCGCATTGCGAAGTCCGTGTAATTCTTTAATCTAATTATTTCATCTATCGTATCATTACCAAATTCGCTATCTGTATCGTTAATAAGATTTACGATGTTTGGCGTTAGCCCATTGTAAAATTGGGTATTACCAAAACCATAGAGACGGTTTTTGATCAAAAGTTTTTGATAATTTTCTTGATTTAAATTGTTCCAAGTTTTGTTTTCAAGCGGTTTTAAAGCAACCAAAAAATCACGCAGACGTTCTGGATTTCTAACAGTCGTTGTGATTGACCACGCTTTCAGCATAGCCTCATTATGTCATAAAAATCAGTAATTTGTAATAAGCACCTCTGTTGTCTTGTTGTTTTTTGCGGTGGAATGATAGTTTGAGTTTTTATAGTGATAATCTAATTCATGAACCTTGTATTTATGTTTTTCTGTCCATTTTTTCATTATTTCGTTAATCTCGCCCTTATGCTCCAAAACATTTGAAAAAGCAAATCTAATATCTTTCCTATCTAATCTTGTTAAGAGTGAATATAAATCTTTTTCATCTTTTTCTGTCCAACCGCCCATTTCGTTATAACTGGCAAGCCCTAATAAATATGGCGGGTCTAAGTATACAAAATCGTCTTTTACTAATGACACTTGCTCAATACTGCGAAAATCGCAATTTTTGAACGCTATTTTTTTCTCATTTGATACTTGATTAAAGGCGGCAACATTTTTTCTTGAACTACCGTTATAATCTCGCTTTCCAACTGGCAAATTAAAATCGCCTTTTGAATTAAACCTGATTTGATTATTGAAAGAATACAAAACAAGCACTAACAATAAATCAATTCTTGTTTTTTCTTTGTTATACTCGTTGCGAAGTTTCAAAAAGGCATCTTTATTATATTGACCTAAGCCAGATGAACTATCAACGCCATAATGGTTATAACCCTTGATATAACTTTGGCTTAACCCAAACTTGTCTATAATGTCTACGACATTTTGATTTAAGTCCTCAAAATTATCATTTTGGATCAACTTTAATAGACTGACAACATAACGATTTTTTTCAATACAAATTATGTTCTTCGCAGTTGCGTTTATACCAACATTTGCACCACCAGAAAACACATCATAAAAAGTTTTGATGTCGCTTGGAAATAATTTTGTTATTTGTGGTAGCAGTTTATGTTTTCCGCCAGTGTAGTTAAGTGGTGATTTTACAAAACCACTTTGCACTGGGTTATTTTTTGATGCAATTACTGATTTATTTGTTTTGGTCGAAACATCTACTTTACATAAAAATATGCGTTCTTTTAAATCGTCTTTGCTTGATTTGCCAGTAGTGAATTGTTTAAAATCGGTTTCATAAATCTGAACATCGCCACGCCGTTTTAATGCAGACAAAATCTCGTGGTCGCTAATACGAGATTGCGATCGGACATTGCCCGAAGTCCCCATATCGTTATAGGAAACAAGAATATATTTTGCATCAATGTTGTCTATTAAATCACCAAAGGCAACACCAGCCGATTTCATATTATATTTACTTTTGATATGTGAGCGGTCAATTTTTTTGGCAACACCATAAACCATTTCTTTTTTCCATGTAGTTATGTTTTCCAGTAGATGATATGCATCGGAATACTGGCGAGAATTATATGGTGGGTCAATATAAACAACATCTGTTTTGATTTTCTTTACTAACTCATTTGCATCATCTTTGTATATTTCAGCAGTAAACTGTGAGTTTGTTATATCAAGAGGCAGTAAAAATAGTTTCTTGTTTGGAATATCAATTTTTCTATATGCGTCATAATGACCAACGGTGTTAGCAATTCTATCAAGGGCGTAAATTAAAGCTGTAAGTAAATAAGATTTTTCTCTATTGGTTATAATTTTTTTCTCAAATAGTTTTTCAATATCATCTCTAATAATTCCTATCTTTTTGGCGTTTTCTGCGTCAAAATATGTGTTTGAAAAGTTTTGAGAAAAGTAATTTTCATCATATTTTTTTACCTCAATATCGTTGTAGTGTTTTAACCGTTCTCTTAGTTTTTCCTCTCTAATTTCATCTTTTCCAAAAAAAGCGGAGTAAATATGAGAGTTTGAATCTAAAATATCATTCACAATAATTTTAGAGCGATTATAGAAGTGGTTGGCGACAGTGCCAGTGCCAGCGAAAATATCAGCAAAAGAATCAAACTCTATATTTTCTTTTTCAATGATGCTATCTATAAATGAAAGCAGTTTAGTTTTAGAACCAAGATAACGCCTTTGAGCTATACAAATATATTTATTTCCAAAATATGCATCGTTCATATTTATAGAATAGCATAACTTTTATATTTTGTGTAAATTAGGCAGAGATTTTTTGCCGAAAAGCGTTCATACAATCCATATTTTGGAGCATGCTGAGGGTGATCACAGAAGACAATTAAATAAAAATATTTTACCTTTAAGAAATTAATAAATCGGCGGGGGTTTTTTTGTTTTTAAATCTATCCTTTCTCAACCCGA
This sequence comes from Candidatus Berkelbacteria bacterium CG_4_10_14_0_2_um_filter_35_9_33_12, assembly GCA_002793435.1. Classification (GTDB taxonomy): domain Bacteria; phylum Patescibacteriota; class UBA1384; order GWA2-35-9; family GWA2-35-9; genus GWA2-35-9. The sequence goes on along the minus strand of PFQF01000019.1, from coordinate 13,705 downwards.
GTTCATTTTTGAGAGAATCAATAATTTCTTTATCTTTTGAAAGCAACCTTTCCAAATTTTCTTCAACTTCTTCTTGCTTTATTTCCATACTGAAAAACTTTTGTTGTAAAATATCAACTTGTTCCAGAATTTCTGTATAAAGTTGAATATTGGCTGAAATATCGGGATAAAATTGAATGCTAATGTCATCAAATTTTTTTAAATATTCAGTTTGTTTGTGTAAAAATTTAATTTGTCCATCAAACCAACTTATAGCCAAATTTAATTTGCCATTAATATCTTCGTTTTGGTATTTATTAGTATTTACTTCCCAAAACAATCGGTTACCTCGCCAGTATTGTCGGTCAAAGTCGCCTAAAGCCATTAAATCCGCTAACGCCATTATTCGCTCTAACATATCCTCTTTTATTTGAATATTATCACGAGTTAGCAATTGCCGATGATTTGCAAAATCAAACTGAGTCGCTAATATCATTTTGATCACCCAGCTTTTTTCTTCGTCGGAAAATATATTTTTCAATTTATCGTCTTTACTTATCTGTCGTAAAACTAATTCAACACTTTCTTGTTCGTTTTTTCCCGGATCTTGCATTCCGTTATTTTCTTGAATTATATCGTGTCCTGCTCCAGCAATAATTACAAACAATTTGTCTTTAGGACTAATTAAATTCGGATATTTTTCTTGATATAGATCAAATGCAACCAAACTATCTACAACAAATTCGATTGAATGATCTAAATCGTGAAATGGTTTACTACCCTCACCACCTTCGCCATATTTGTCTTCAATTTGATTTAACAAATCAGTCACCAATTTCTTTGTCGCTTCTTTTTTCTCCTCATCCGCCTCAATTTGATCAATAAGCTCAACAATTCCCCTCGTTTTTGATTCTCCTTCTTGGTTATTAGTTATTCTTTCCGTTTTTCCTCCCATACCACCATTGCACACATCGTAGGTGTGTAATGGTTCTCTAGGTTATTTTAATACTTTTTCTATTCTATTAAACACAAATTTTTTATCCAAATTGGCTAAAAACCAACCGGCTTTGGGTCCGGAAGTTTTATTGAGAAATATTTGATAAATTGCTTCAAATGTTTCCTTCGGTTTTAAACCTAGTTCTCTACCGGCTTCGTAAATAAAGTTGTGAATTTTTTCCGGCTCACTTTCGCTCACCATAAACTGAGCGATTTTTTTTAATAATTTTTTCTGAGAGCTACTTATTTTTACTCTAGGCATTTCTTGTTGAATTTCAAACTTTTCATCTTCACTGGCAAATTTTTCTAAATAGATACGAGCGAACTTAATTCGATTAGTTAAATCCTTTTTATCGGCTTCAGTTAATTTTGATCCTTTTTCTTTCTCGACTTCTTTTTCAATATTAATATGAACAATTTGCACCAACGAAACAACTTTTGAAAAACGCATTAAATATTCTGGAATTTCTTGTGTAATTTTAGAATATTCATAAATTTTAGCCTCATCACTATTTGGATCTTGAATAAAGTGACTATGAGCTCGATCGAAATCATTATAGAGCTGAGAAATCGTTTTCCCGTCAAGATTAAAATTCAACTGAATCTTTGGGTTGCTTCTAACAATCAAATATTTTAACAATTCTGCTGGTAATACTTCACTAACTTCCATAGCTGAATTACCCAAACCTTTACTTGAACTCATTTTTTTTCCGCCCACCAAAAAGAATTCGTAGCGAAAACTTTCCGGAATTTTAATCCTATAGATTTGTTGCGCAATCTCACTTGCCATATCGTGGCTACCATTTTTTGTCATATGATCTTTTCCTGCTCCTTCAATATCCGACTTCCAAATAAACCATTTGGCTGCCCATTCAACTTTCCATGGCAATTTTGCGTTACCATTTAAAGGTGATTTTTCCCCTTTGTATCCGCAACCTTGGGTGTATTTTACCCAATTTTTATCACACTCGTAAAAAACCTTCTCGCCATTCCAAAAGTAAGCTCGAGTGGTACCAATTTTATGACATTTTTCACATACCATCTGTATTGGTAACCAATCTTTAGGTCGATCTTGATTGGCAATCTTTTTATAAATTTTTCTAACGATTTCCGCATTATCAAGCGCAATTTTTATCGCTTGATTAAACTCACCACTTTTATACATAGATGATGTATAAACAATTTTTGGTTTTATTCCGAGGGAATGAAAAACACTAATAAATTCATTTGCAAATAAGCCCACAAAACTACCTTTCCCTTCAGGGGCTGGAATTTCTGAGAGTGATACACCCATATATTTTTTATACTCTTTTGGAATATAAATTGGTAACGAATCCATAGGATCATAATCGTCAAATCCATATTGGAAAGTACTATTTTTTTTATTCTTCTTAAGAATTTCGGCAATTATATTGTGATAAATAACTCCCTCAAGAGCTCCAACATGAACTCTGCCCGATGGTGTTTTTTCGTCTGTCACTAAATAACCATCCGACTTTCGGTTTTTAATAATATTTTTTACTAATTCATCTGCCCAAAACATAATAGTCTTACTTTATCAAAAAATTATTGATAAGTAAAAAATAGCTAATAACTCAAAACTAATAATTAATATCCATAACTAATTAACTTATAACCAAATTCCTAGGATATTAGTTAAATAGTTTTAAGTTATGGTTATTAGTTATTAACTATTAGATATTAGATAGTGTTATAATACTATTATGGATATGGAAAAAGAACCATTATCAACTGTTGAGCGATCAAAAAATCCCGAATCTAGAGATGAAAAAATCAAATTAATTTCTGATTTAAGGAGAGAAATTGCTGAAGCCAAAAACATTGATCCAAGAATTTTACATACGCTAATTAGAGATATAAATATTGATGATAGAGATCAATTTCTAACTGAATTGTCTAGCCATGCAAAATCTGGAAGTAAGCTAATGATTGATGCACTTTACCACCCATTAGATGGTACTCTAGAGTTAAAACCACATTTTTTCAAAAATAAAGATAAAGCTGAGCAACAACACATCTTGGCTCATGAATACGCCCACTCGCTTGAGCCTTGGATTGTTAATAATCCAAATATAATCAAATTAGTGGAAAGTTTTGGAGCAATATTTGACTCAGAATATATAGAAAATGTTGACCAACGACATCAAAAAGCGGAAAGAACTGTCGATATTGTGGGCGCTTTTTTACACAGCAAAAATGTTGAAGAATTCAAGCATAATTTAATTATACGATCAGCTTTTGCCGATAAAGATAAGGATGATATTTATGCCAATCATCAAAATGAAATTGTAGAACTTTTTATTGAATTAGAAGAAAATATTATTGGTAAATTAAAAACACAAACCCTTCAAGAGACCCACTCGACTCTCAGAAATTACGACTTTGCTTTTGATTATATCGAAGAAGGTTTTGACGATCAAAATTCAAGTTGGTCAATGTCCGCCAAAAATATGGATAATAATCTTGCAACTGCAAAACCTGAGCCATCGTTTGTCGAATCAATAAAAACCGAATCTCAAAAATTTGCCAGTTACGGTTTTTGGGGATTCTTTAAATAAGTCAATTTTAGCTAATAACTCAAAACTAATAACGAATAGCCATAGCTGATAACTTAAAGTTAAATTCTTTGGAAATTAGTTAAATAGTTTTAAGTTATGGTTATTAGATATTAACTATTAGTTATTAACTAAATATAATGTTTCGTAAATTAACTCTCATCATTCTTGGGCTTCTGTTAGTCATTTTTGCAATATTTTTTGCAACTGCAACTGATAATACTCAAAATAACGGCATTGTTTCGCCTCTAGTAAATAATGCCAAAAAATTGATTCCTTACCGTTTTTCAAAAAATAAATCCGCCACTAATCGTTCTCAGAAAGTACCAATTTTGCTCTATCATTATATTCGTGAAGTTGATAAAACCACTGATCCGACTGGCTGGAATTTGTCAGTCAGTCCGGAAAATTTTGCTCTTCAATTAAGCTACTTAAAAAGCCAAAATTATCAAACATTATCCTTTGAAGATATTGATTATTTAATTGAAAATAAGCAAAATTTTCCGACAAAGCCGATTATTTTAACATTTGATGACGGTTATGACGATTTTTATACCAACGCTTTTCCAATTATTAAAACTAATAATTTTTTAGCTACTGTTTTTATGATCGGCGGGAAAATAGATCAAAGTAATTATTTAAGTGCTGATCAAATTAAAATTCTAAATAATTACGGCATTGAATTCGGACTTCACACTCAAACGCATATCAATATGACCAATGCGTCCGATTCAAATATTAAAAAGGAATTAACTGAAAATTCAAATATTTTACAATCAATTACTGGTAAATATTCAAACATTTTGGCTTATCCGTCCGGACAATTTGATCAAGAATTAATTGATCTTCTTTATAAGACAGACATAAAATATGGATTAACCACAGTCGAACAAACCGCTGATTTTTCTATTCATAATTTATTAATTTTACCCCGTCTTCGGGTTCGTGGTTCAACCACTCTTGAGAAATTTAAAGAATTGCTCAATAATCAAGATGGTTATTTGATCGTACCAACAACGACCACCAATATTAACTAATAACTCAAAACTAATAATTAATATCCATAACTAATTAACTTATAACCAAATTCCTAGGATATTAGTTAAATAGTTTTAAGTAATGGTTATTAGTTATTAACTATTAGATATTAGATAAAATAAATAAATATTGTGCAAAACAAAACTATAAAATTATCTAAAATAAGTGATGAACTAATAAACTCTGTTTGTCCGCTTAGGCTTGGCGCTACTCAACCTGTTCCGGGCGCCGGCAATCCAAAGACAGAAATTCTTTTGATTGGTGAAGCGCCGGGCGAGCAAGAAGATTTGTTGGGACAACCATTTGTCGGTGCCGCTGGAAAACTACTGGATAAATTGCTAGCCAGCATTAATTTAAAAAGAGAAGCTGTTTTTATTACCAACATTGAGAAATTCCGTCCACCCAAAAATCGTGATCCATTGCCAGAAGAAATTGCCGCCTGTTTTCCGTTCCTGGAACGGCAGATTAAAATCATCCAGCCAAAATTAATCATTACGCTTGGTCGTCATGCGCTTAAAAAAATGTTTGAGTGGGATAAAGACAAAATAATTGACAAAAGTATTTCGATCAGTGAATTCCATGGCAAACTGATCAGAGGTAAAAAGGGTTGTTATTTTCCCTGTTACCACCCCGCCGCCGGTCTTTATCAGCCATCTACTAAAATTGAACTGGAAAAAGATTTTCAAAAAATACCAAAAATTCTGAATAAACTCTAAACAATATCAAATATCTAAATATATAATCCAAATAATATAATAATTAAGGAAGTAGAATTAGTTTTGATATTGTTATTTTGGTAATTTGTATTTATTTAGGATTTAGGTATTAGAATTTAGAATTTTAATATTTGAGTCCCATAAGATACAAAAAATCGCTTAAACGATTAACATAACGGACGATCGGTGCCAATTTCGACGATTTTTTTTGAGAATAATATCGTGAGAGTTTTCTTTCTCCCCGACGACAAACGGTCCTAGCGATATGAAAGCCAGCACTTGTGCGGTTTTTGCCTGGCAAAATAAAACCGGTTTTTTGGATATATTTTTGATTTTTTAAAATATAAGCTTCCAATGATTTTGTTTCCATTTCCCAATTTTGTTTGCCGTTTTTATAACCGGCGATAATGGCTGAAAAATTCAAAATATTTTGTTGGATTTTTTCAACTAAATCTTTATCGACTTTTTTTATATTCAGTTTGACTAACCCAAGCCAACTATTTAATTCGTCAAATGTTCCAACCACATCAAAAACCAAACTGCTTTTGGCAATCTCTTTTTTGTCAATGGTTGACGATTTCCCTTTATCTCCTTTTTTGGTAAAAAGCATTATTTTAGCTAATAATTTAAAACTAATAACGAATAGCCATAACTGATAACTTAAAGCTTAATTCCTAGGAAATTGGTTAAATAGTTTTAAAGTTATGGTTATTAGCTATTAACTATTAGTTATTAGTTAGTTTTCTGGTGCCACTTGACTTGACTGCTGGGCGCTGATTTTTGAACGCTTTTTCTATCTTTGCTCTCATCTATGTACGCTTTGTTCTTTTGATACTCTTCCAGCTCTCTATCTGCCATAATATTCATTGTCATCCGATCAACTTCCGCCCAACTTTGCGCATTCTGCAACTTTTTCTGCGTCTTTTCATTAAGCAAAATCTCGGACGCTTCAATCGCTCCAATTATTTTTATCCGTTTGTCTTCTTCAACAATTTGAAAATCAAAACCAGGAATTAGTTTGGATAAAAGCGACAGTTCTTCTTTGGTAAACTTCTCAACCGTTTCTTTGGAACTTTTCTCAAGCATTTTTTCAAGAAAATCCTGATATTTTTTTACTTTGTTTAAGTCTAGTTTCATCACCAACCTTTCATTTTAATAATATCTAATCTCTAATATCTAAATCCTAAATAAATACAAATTATCAAAATAATAATATCAAAACTATTTACTCTTTTCTAATATAGACCCAAATATTTTTGTTAATTCTTTTGCTTCTTGTAATAATTGTTCTTGTATTTTTTGAAGAATTTGATTGCTCCCAATATCAATTAGGCTCAACCAAAGTTGTGATTCTTTAGCTTCTTTGCGACAAATTTTTATTCTCATTATAAAGTCTTTCTTACTAAGTGCTTCATTAGCTTCAATATAATTAGCGGCTTGTGAACCAGACGATCTAACTAATTGTTTTCCATCTTCATAGTTTCCGGTTGTTTTAGACAACTGATAAATAAACTTCCTGCATTCTATTGCAAACTTTTTTGTTCTATCTTCTAGGTCGTATTGTTTGGAATTTTGCATTTAGATATTTGATATTGTTTAGATTTTAGATATTAGGATTTAGGATTTTGGCTGTTGTCAAAACCTGTTATTTCTTCCAGTTGTATTTCACTTGTTTCTGGTTGGTTAGCTAATTGGTTCGCTTTAGACCGATTTTCTCCCGTCGCTGTCGGTCTTGATGTTTGTAAATCTTTATTAAATCCCGTTTGTGAGCTACTGCTTATTTCTGGCGATCTCATTGTCGGTTCCGCCACCCCACCTTTGCCAATGTTAATTGGAGCTGGCATTACTGGTATCTGTCTGTCTGCGGTTTCTGACACCGATGAATTGACAATTATGCCGTGCATTGGTCCCCGAATGATTTCCATTGCCGGACCAAAATCGTGCTCGATAATTTTTTGTTTAGTAGCGACTGCGCCGATATATTCTTTGATTTCATTCTTAATAATTGGTGCTTGTTCTGGATGATTTACTAAATAATTATTAATGGTTGGATTATTTTTAATCGCTTGCTCAACTGTCGGCATTTCGCCCCTTTCAAAAGATTGATCAATACTAGTCTCAATATTATTAATCTCATTATTGATTATTTTTCCCTGTTGCGGATCTTTTTTGTCTACTCCAAAAGCAATTGATCTCAAGCTTTTTAACATCCTACTTCTAAATAATTTTTCACGCACACCCACTCTTCCCAAAGCTTGTAGCTGAAACGGCGCCAGAGCGGTTGATGCATCCAACTGAGCTTTGCCAGTATCAACTTTAATCTTGGACAAATCCAACCCGGTAAAGCCTTCTTTTATCCCCTCTGAAATCGCCATCGAAATCTGTTCAATCAACCGATCCAAATACTGGTTCTGCACCGCCTCCGGATCCGTGGTGGCGGTTTCAGCAGTCACGGAATCTGCTGTTACACCACCTATACTTTCATCATTTATAACATTTACAACTGGTGGTTTACTTTCCGTCGCATGAGCAGATGAGCTTGTGTTATTTAATTTACGATTAATCTCCTTCAGTTCTGCATCAATGCTACTTGTTTCAACTTCCCTATCTTCCAATCCACTCTTTTCATCTTCTAAAACTTTTCTTCTCTTCTCAAGCTTCTCAATTTCAGATTGATTGGTTTGTCTAGGTGGTTGGGGAGTACCGCCTCCTCGGTTCGGAGCCACAGGTTTGCCCACCGCTAATGGATAATCGTGAAATGCTGCGCCTTTTTTTGAGGGACTACTTTCATCTAGCGTTTCGCCTTCTATAAGAGTTCTATTTATGTTTCCCTTATCAATTGCCCCATCAAAACGACGAATATTCGCTGAAACACCATATGCGTTCAAGCTTAGCCCAGTGCTTGACCTTGTGTCCATCGAATCGCCGGTTGCCCTTTTTATAGCTCCGATAATTGCTGGATAGCGTATCAAATCTCCTTCATTATTTCCTCGTAAAAAATCAATAATCCCCTCCATCATCAGTTGACTATCAGCTAATCCCTGATATTCTTTGTCTCCCTTAGCTTCATTCCAATTTTTAAATTCGCCTTTTCCACGAGCTTCTCTTATCCTGTTCATAGTAGACAAATACAAACCTTGGAGAGCTTTAGCTTTTGCAACTTTTGATTGATCTGTGCCTGAATCATCAAAATCTACTTCATCGCTCGCTAATTTGCCCTTGTCTTTTAAAATCCACTGAAAATTTTTAAAAGCATCTACTTCTTCCTCCTTACCTTTACTGTCTAGTACTTCATTGATAAATCTTGAGACAATATAGTCTTGTTGTTCCCTGGGAGCGTTTAATATGCCTGGTCTCTGAAGTTCTTTCATGACTTGAATTAAATGATCGGGTCCAGCGACCAATCCGAACGGAATTGTTTTTTGCCCCCCTATGTCAGCTTTTTTTCCTCCTTGCTCATATCGCAATTTTGCAGCTTTAGCTAAATACGGAATATTTGCCCAACCAATTTTTTTTGAATTTCTCGTCCCAAATTCTTGAATTAATTTCAACTTATCTTCCCCTTTTGCATCTCTTATTTTAGAATTTCGATTAAGCAACCAATTATTTTTATATAATTCAGGATTTTTTTTCATATCATCAAATTTATTATTGAGAGAACCAAATCCTTTTCCCCACGCTCCCCAGCCCGTTTTGGCTAATTTCTTTCCAAACCCCGCCCAAGCGGTCATTATTGTTCCACCCATCTTAAAAGGCACTTGAATTGCCATGTATAACAAAAATACCGCAATAGCTACAGTTGCAATATTTGGCTCACTCCCGCCATCGGTTACAGCTCTTCTAAAAACAATGATTAACCATAGGAAAAACACACAAACAGGAGCCATAAATGCCCAACGAAGAAATTGCGTCCACCATTGCTTAAAGTAATTTTTAAGCGGGTCCCAAGATACACACAAAAAGGCGGCTGGGCTAACAATTAAAATAAATATAAGCACATAACCCCTAATGATAAACAGGAAACCTAGTATATAAAATATCGCCACAATGATTACCGAATAACAAAAAATTAATATTACCCCCACAACTAAAAGAGCACCGGAGAATACCCCCAAGCCCAAAAAAGCAAAGTAACCTATCACGGCAGCGATAGTCACTGTAGCTGTTGTGGCAACCCCATACTTGGCATTGTTATTTTTCCATAATGCTGTAAATGCAGAGTTAAAAATTGCATAATTGATTTCATCAACAAAACACTTTCCTGCTTCTCCACGTGGTTCCTTACAATCTGATAATTCAATACCCGAACTAACCATGCTGTATGAAAGCGTTTCTGCAATTTCAATGCCAGACTTCACTATAAAATAACTGAAATTAGCCATCACGATCCCAATCAAAACTGCTGGAAGTGCTTTTTTAACTCCGTAGAGATCAAGATTAATATGAAAAATTGTTGCAAATGATACGAAAAGCAAAAAAGCTACCACAGCAATATTACAAAGATTGAGCATCTCTTTCCAGATACTTATATAGGGGTTTTTCGAAGGATCAGGATTATTTAATGTATCTACCAAACTTACCTTAACATCATAAACTTCTGGGACTAATGTTGATTCTTGGGCGCTAGCTTTTTCAACTTCAATAATATTATTAAAAAATAAAGGTGAGCTCCCGTATTTATTCACTTTTAATACAGTTGATGTTACAAGTAATATTAAAGTTAATACTATAAATATTGTTTTTTTTATCATTTGGCTACTAGATATTAATATTAATAGATGATGCAAAAAATCCTGAAGCCCATGCTGTCATACCAATTGATATATCAATCATCATCTGCATCACGGCGCATAGTCCTTTCTTGAAAAAATTAAATGGACCTTCCGACCCCAAACACTCCTCAGAATCTTTGTCTGTTTTTGCTAACTCATTAATTGTAATTATATCTGGTTCATCAAGACCATCTTGAGTTACTTTACCACTACTATCAACAATCAATTTTTGAGTATTCGAATATATGTATCTATAAGTACTACTTGTTAACCCGATGGTTGAACCAACCTGGAATGAATAAGTTTTTCCATTTTCAAGCTTAACTAACCTGCCACAACTATATTTTTTATTTCTTAAGTTTTTATCTGGATTAGTGTTAAATTTCTTACTGCATGGATTTGCACCAAACCCAATATCACCCCAATCATTAACTTTTTTCCATTCACCTCCTGATTCACTATAAAAGACATTATATTCATAAAGAAGACCATAAATAGCATAATTAGACTGGGAGCTAGTATTGTCCGGGAAATAATTCCAACTAAAAGTCAATATATAGAGATCATCGTTTTGGGAAGTACCATCAAGCACCAATCCATCAGAAATTTCTGATTGTCTTTTATAATTTACTGGCTCAAGGAAAGATTCTGAACCACGTTCAATATCACTATCTTCCATAATATCTCCAGATCTTCCCTGCATTGGGTCATAGTAACCTTCTAGAGGCTTACTTGCAATAAATTTTGTGCTACTATCGGCAAGATCAATGTCTAGATTATTAATACTGGAGTAAATTTGATATATTTTATAATCAATTTTTTCATTTAAGTTTAGTAATTCTGTCATTCCATCACCCCTGTCTTTGTAATAATGATCGCCTTGGTCCATTAACTGACACTCAATTACTTTCCCTTTTCTCTCAATTGCATACATTTCATGACTTTTTCCAATCCCACCAATCGGATCTTTAAAACTTGAGAAATACCCAGGTGGTGCGTTATTTCCACCTACCCAAGATATTTGCAAACTTTTAATTACACCTAAGGTTTTAAATTGTGTAAAACTTAAAGGACCCTTTGGTGCAGATGAACTTCCAACATGAACTGATTTATTGGATTTCCAATTAGGGCAAACTATACTGCTCGCTCCCTTCGCCCTCTCCACCCCACTACCAAAACTCAAATAAACCAAACTTAGGTTTAGTACTAAAAACCAAACGATCAAGCGTTTAAGCCCTCCTAATTTCATATTATGATTATAACATAAAATGTGAATGGTTTAGAGAATAGTTCAAGAATGTGGAAATTGGTTAGGGTTTAAATGTTTAGGAGTTGGAAAAAGTAATTATTGTTTTTTTACATAACTTCTGTTAGTATAGTCAAAGTAGTTAAAGATTAAATAAACTAATTTATGCCTATTACAAGTTCAGCCAAAAAAGCTCTGCGGGTAGCACAAAGTAAAAAGACTCAAAATGATAAGTTGCGAAGAAAACTAAAATCTTTGTTTAAAAAACCGTCAAAAAATTTGTCGGATGTTATTTCAATGATTGACAAAGCCTCAAAAAAAGGAATTATTCATAAAAATAAAGCTAATCGTTTTAAAGCCAAACTAATGGCAAAGCTCAAAACAAATTTATCCAAGAAAAGTAGTGCGCAAAAGAGCAAAAAGAAAGTGGCAAAATTGTGATATAATTTAGTCAAACATAAATCCTAAATTCTAAATTCTAAATTCTAATTTCTAAATAAATTCAAACCGCCAAAATTCTAAATTCCAAACTGTTTAATATTTTGTATTTTGATATTAGATATTGTTTAGAGTTTAGAAATTAGAAATTAAAATTTAGAAATTAGAAATTAGGATTTAAATAACGATGAACAAACTTTGGTTATTTATAGGAGGGGGGTTGGGCATCGGATTACTGGTGATGGTAATGATTTTGGCGACCCAATCGAGTAAGAACGGCACGACCGCCTTAACTTCTAAACCGTCAAATGTTGATGAGTCTGGCAAAACAATTTTGACCATCTGGCAACCAATTGATAATGAAGATGTTTACAAAGATATTGTTGAAAATTTTGAAAGTGAAAATCCGAATGTCAAAGTCAATATCGTAATTAAAGATCTCAAAACCTACGAACGAGAATCAACCAACGCTCTTTCGGCGCAAATCGGTCCCGATATCTGGGTAATTCCCAATTCGTGGGTACCAAGACATAAAGACAAAGTTGTCGTTGTGCCCGAAAATTTTTTTGACGCCGAAAAAAAGAAAATTTCCAATCTCGATTATGTCAAAGAAAATTTTGTCCCGATTGTAAGCAAGGAACTAGTAGCTAATAACCAGTTACAAGCGTTGCCGATGTTTATTGACACTCTCGCTCTTTACATTAACAAAACAGTTTTAAAAGAAGTTGAAAGAGAAATTAGTCAAGCCGAACAACCAGACGAAGCTGTTTTAAATTTGATTTCAACCGGACCGGCGACTTGGAACGATTTGGTCAAATTAGTCAAAGCGATCACGAAAGTTGAAAATGGTGAAATTATTCGGAGTGCTGTCGCTTTAGGCGAATCAACTAATATCTCGCATAGCGATGATATTTTAATGGCGATGATGCTACAAAATAAAACACAGATTATTTCTCCCGATCACCAAACCGCCACATTTAATCTACCCCAAACCAAAAATAGCGGTGAAAGTTATTTGCCGGGCAAAAACGCTTTTGATTTTTTCCTATCGTTTTCAAACCCGCAAACTGAAAATTATACTTGGAACGAAAAGATGGCGAACTCGCAAAGAGCTTTTATTGACGGACAAGTAGCGATGATAATTGATTATCAATATTTTGAACAAATTATTTCGCAAATCGATCCGAATGTAACGTTTAAAGTTATGGCTTTGCCACAAATTCAGGGCGTTTCTGACAACGAAACTGAGTTTAAACCAGTTGATTTCGCTTCTTATTACAATTATACCGTTCCATCAACCAGCCAAAATCAAGAATTAGCTTGGAAATTTTTGCAATATCTGTACTCCTCGGGCGGAATTGATTCTTACGCTTCAGCCACTTCAAGAACTAAACCATATATTTTTGACGATGTTCCTCAAAGTTTGAAAGACCGAAGCGAAAGAAATCAACCCTTTCGTTTTCAAACATTGACAGCAGAAAATTGGTACCACTCAAAAGAACCAAACGACACAGTCAAAACAATCCGCAATATGATTAACGATGTTAATACTCAAAAAGTTGATAGCCAAAAAGCGTTGGACACAGGAGCCAAGTTAGTAACGGATATTCTGCGTTCAACAGAGAACGCAGAATAGAAATCCTAAATTCTAATATCTAAATTCTAAATAAATACAAATTATCAAAATAATAATGTCAAAACGGTTTGTTATTTGGTATTTTGGATTTAGATATTGTTTAGAGTTTAGATATTAGAATTTAGGATTTAAAAAATTTTATGTATAATTTTTTCTTTACTACCGCTCACGCAGCTATATTAGCTGGAAATCCAGAAAAATACGGTTGGCAAGATATTATTGTTGTTATCGCTAAATTGATTGGCGAGATTTTAAAGTACGCTGGTATTTTAGCATCAATCGTAATTTTATACGCCGCTTTTCAATAT
>PFQF01000035.1 GCA_002793435.1 Candidatus Berkelbacteria bacterium CG_4_10_14_0_2_um_filter_35_9_33_12 | reverse complement strand
TTAATCTATTACCCTATCATTATTAGGGTAGAGTGTCCACGATGTGTTTGAACCTACGCAGCCCCCTCAATTATCGTTGCATAATTTTTATGCAACGCTTTGGTTTTATATCTGTTGTTTTAATATTTGATATTTGGATTTTGGCATTGTTTAGAAATTAGAAATTAGAAATTAGAAATTTAGTTAGTTATTGTGTTATAATTGTTATAATTAATCTAGTTAATAATGTAGGAGGGTTTTTGAACAAATCATCTTACCTGACAGTTTTTTTGATATTTTTTATTTTAGTTATTGGCGGAGGGGCATCGGCTCTTGCAGTTCCTAATTATGAAGAAGGCGACACAATTCTGCCACCCAATTTTGAGTACGGTCAAGGACCGAAAATCGCTGGAGATTTATACCCACCGTTTGGGGATCAGTGGGATAAAACTATTTTTGGGTCTAAGGAAACCTATCGCTCTGGTAAGCCACATTCCGATTTTGCATCTCATCATGGATTTAGCAACCACAATAGCTCTGCTATTGATTTAACTGTCAGGGGAGATAATGATCCGTATATTTATGCAACTTTTGACGGAATTATTTCTGATATTATTCTTGACCATAAAAGTAATGTTGCTGGGGGAAAACATTCTGGTCAAGTGTTATGGCTATACGATGCGTCTGGAAAAAATGAAGCTATCTATGCGCATATTCGAATTGATAAAAATATTTTGGCTAATTATAATTCTGGAAACAAAAAAATTACCAAGGGAACATTATTAGGAAGAATTGCAACACGAGAGAATATGAAAGAAATAGGATATCAGTACGCTTTAAACAGTCCACATCTTCATTTTCAACTTTGGCTTAATAGTAAAGCTCAGACTGGTGATCAAATTGAAACTTGGAAATACTAATAAACAATAAAACACTATGCAAAAAGAAGAAAAACATACTAATAGACTAAGCGATCCGATCGTTACCCACAAGGACAAGATCATTAAAATGCCTGAAACTAAAACCATTCGGGACGATACGATCGATTTGAATGTTCACCGCATTAAATCACTGACAGATAAACCCAAAAAACCGCTTGTGCCGATTAGATATAAAAGGAAAACCAATTATTTAGTGATTGCAGTTTTATTTACTTTATCAATCATCGCCCTGATCGCCATCTTAAATTACCAACCTAAAATCAATTTGATTGTTACACCGGAAGCTAGTAAAATCAGGCTCGATGGTAAAAAAATTAACCCTGAACATAAAACCAGCGCCGGGAAACACATTATTACCGTTTCACATGAAGGTTATAAAACTTACGAAAAAACCGTTACTCTCAAGCCGTGGCAAAAATATCGGGAAGAAATTGCATTAGTAGCGATTGGTCAACCAAGATTAATCAGCCAAAAAGACGCTCTCTCTATTTCCGTTGATCAAAACGAAAATCGCTATTTTTACTTAAGAAGCGATGGCAAAGTCATCTATATGGTCAGACAGTTAGCCGATAGCCAAAAAACAATTGAAGAACGGGCGATAACTCCGGAGCTTGAGCCAATTGAAAAAGTTATTTTTTCGCCCGATTTTTCATTAGCGATAATGAAGTTTAAAAGTGGTGAAATCGGTGTTTACGACTTTAATCAATATGATTTAATCAACCAAGAATATACGCCTTGGGACAAAAATATCAAAGAGATCATTTGGCGACCAGATGGTGAAAAATTACTCTATCAGAAAAATACCGATTCCGGAGATAATGCTCTTTTTGTCAATAATCGTTTAAGAGAAAAAGAAGAACGAATTCTTGATTTAAGAGGCGAAGGTTTGGAAAACCCTCAATTTTTCTGGTCGCAAGACGGTAAAAAAGTCTTAATCATTGGACAAACCAATCTTTATCTTTACGCCTATACGGACAAAAAATTGAGTTATATTGCACAAGAAGGAGTAACATCAGCTCAAATTATGCCGGATAGTAGTACGATTATTTTCACTCAATCAGGGTCGTTAAAACGGGTAAAAATTGATTTGATTTCAGCTTTTGAAAAAAATGTCAACAGCGAAAATATTGGGCGAGTTAATATTTTGGAAGAAATTAGTGATTTGAAAGTCAATCTTGAATCATCCCGTTTAGTCTACCTCCCATCAACTACTTATGCGCTCTACTATGACAATTTAGCTATTAATAAAATTAATTTACTTAACGGCGATGTTACGACTCTCTATAAAAATTCCAATGGTCAGAAAATTGTTGATTTAATTATTGATCCAGCCCAAAAAAGTGTTGTCTATTTAACCGAGGAGAATAAAATTTATCAGATAGAATACAAAAATTAGTTAAAATTATGTTACCCACTGAAGAAGAAAAAGCACAATTATCCGACACTGAACCGGAAGAAGACGAAAAAACCGACGATCAACTCGATGAACAACCAAGTAATTTTGGCGAGAATATTTTTAGTCAAGTCAAAAATAGATTTAACAAAAGCGAACAACAAAAAACCGGTGCTAAACAAATGGCAAATAAACTCAAAACTGCTGAGAATCTTGCTAAGACGGCTAAAAATGCTAAGACGGCTCTGCTCCTGCTCAGCCCCACCACATGGGCGGCTTTAGGAATCGGAGCAGTTATTATCGTGATTGTAATTGCGATTATGATTATTTTCGCTAATCTGGCACGGGATCCAGCTGACGGTGGCAAATCCCCGGCGCAAGAAATCAATACGGAAAACTCGCTCGACCAAAAAGAGGTTCAACTGCTCAAAGCACTCAATTCCGCTTCAACCGATGAAGAATTGATGACAATTGTTTCTGACAATAAAAATATTATAAAACATATCGCCGCCATTCTGGTTGAACAAAAAATCGATATTGAAAAAATCCCCACTTCCGACCCGCCTAAAACAAATAAAAAAGAAATTTTAGATGAAATCACTCAGAGAATCAACAATAATTTAGATGCGGTTAGCACTGATCTAAAAAAAGACAAAAGAGAAAAAATATTTACTGAAATAAGAACTGATTTAAAAACTTTAACTGATTATGCAACGCAATATCCAAAAACTAGTTGAGGCAGAGTTATTATTATTGAAACGCTTGATTGTCGGTTTTATTATTTTTTCAATCTCAATTCCAAATGTTTTATATGCTCAATCAACCACACCAATAACAACATCTCCAACGACTGAAAAATCTCAATTTCCGGTCGTCACTCCAGCCAACTTTGAAATACTTGATAGCACCGAATTAGCTCGTAATGCAAATTTAATTTTGGACGAATTGGAGTTTTTGCTGGCTGATAAAAATCCTCGCATTGTTCTTAATTCCTATGATAAAAAAATCATTAATGACTACTACACACTCTCAAAAAATGAAGAATTAGTTAAGCAAATCGGTGCTAACGATACAAAAATTATTGATGAATTTGTGTCACTTTATGATAGCACTGAAACACAATCTGGGTTAACTATTGAACAGAAAGCAGAAACTTTACTTAAATATATCGATTCAGTTTATGTTCAACTAACTCATCCTTTGGTTCAATCGAATTTCGGATTGGCAAGAAACGATCTCGAGGTTACTAAAAACGATAAATTAGAATCGAGCTATCGGGATGGAGTAAAATTAATCACACGCCTTCAAGATATCATTCAAGGCAACAGTGATTTACCTGAAGCCAGCCAGCTCGAACCGCTCGATCGCAGAATAATTGAATACTTGCTTTTTTTAGTTACGCCAACCGATCGAGGTGGAGCAGGACATGAACGAGTTCGGGTCCAAAGAATTTGGAAAAACTATAATTATGAAGATGAAAAGAAAAATATTTCTAAAGAAACCGAAAATGCCACCAATGTTTCAGCCCATAAGGCCGGTCAAGCTTGTGATGTTGATCAAATCGATATGGTTCGTTGCGCCATTTGGCAATACCGTCGCTTAGGTGGAATAAAGGTCAAAAAACAAACCCCTAAGCCAATTGCTGTCAATTATCAAACTGATCAGGGAGTTGCCAGCGCTCCACCGCCAACTGGTGATAATTTTAATGAACTTTTCAAAAATACTGCTTATTCTGCTCTTTTAGATGCGTTAGCTGATGAAGGAATAATCGAGGCAGAATATAGTGATTCACTTCAGGGCTCATCTTTCTCAGAT
>PFQF01000030.1 GCA_002793435.1 Candidatus Berkelbacteria bacterium CG_4_10_14_0_2_um_filter_35_9_33_12 | reverse complement strand
GAGAGGATTTGATGGTGTAGACCTCAAAGAATTACCCGTTATCCCGGGTGAAGCGGTTGAGAAATTTTTTAATAATCAAAATATTATCGTTGGCGACAAAATAGCTAATATTCAGGCAACTTTAGTTATTTATGCAAAAATTGCCTTTAGTTATGCAAGTTACATTCTCTTAATAGCGTTAATATATTCTGGCGTTAAGTATATGGTAGCTGGTAGCGATGAAACGAAATTGACTAGTGCCAAGAAAAACATTTATTGGTCGACTATTGGCTATGCAATTGTTGTTTTGGCTTATAGCATTGTTAACTTTATTAGTAACGGAATATTCAAAGATAGTCTAGTTAAGTATTCAAAACCAATTAAAGATAAATATGATATTATTAATAATTTAGCTATTTTATTTACTAATGTTATCAAATCTGGTTTAGGAATAATCGGGTTAGTATTTTTATTGATTCTATTATTCAACGGCTTTAAGTACTTAATCAGTGCTGGAGGAGAAGGAACAGAAACTGCTAAAAAAAGTTTTGTTAATGCTATAATAGGTTTAGTATTT
Source organism: Candidatus Berkelbacteria bacterium CG_4_10_14_0_2_um_filter_35_9_33_12 (assembly GCA_002793435.1). Lineage (GTDB taxonomy): Bacteria > Patescibacteriota > UBA1384 > GWA2-35-9 > GWA2-35-9 > GWA2-35-9. Next base: position 20,778 of record PFQF01000030.1, on the reverse strand, counting down.
ATTGCTTGTTCATACGGAATCACTATCTATATTCAACAAACTATTACTTTAAAATGAATTATTTATCTGTATTATTTTATAGCTTAATTTTTAAAATTACCGCTTTTGCGGCTGAGAGTCAAGGAATTAATATTCCTAACATAGAAAACAACCAGGATTTAGGAGATGCATTTGGTTCAAATTTTAACAATCCTGATCCCAAAAAATTAACTATCTCTATTTTCAACACCGTCATCAGCCTATCCGGGGCGATATTTATGATAATGCTGTTAGCGGGCGGGATAACTTACTTGACTGGCGCTGGCAATGAAGAACAAACCGGCAAAGCCAAGAAAATAATGATTGACGCCACCGTCGGCTTGATCTTAACCCTCGGCGCTTACGGCATTGGCAAAATGGTGATTGAACAATTATCGTAATAATGCAACGCTTTACATCAAGATGAACCACGAGCAAACAAAAAATTTGGCTGTGTTTTATAACAACCTAGCAACAGCTTTTGTTATTGTTGGTACGATCACGCCATTTTTAATCAACCAAGCTATATCTTTAAAAACCTATATTGGGGCTTTAGTGAGTTTATTTTGTGGTATAATATTACTGTTGATTTCAATAAGAATATTAAGAGATGTCAAATGATAAATAATATTGATAATTTACTTTCAATTCTGTTTATTGTTTTTGTGATTGTTATTTTGGTTGGTGCCAGTTTTATTTTTAGCAATCCAAATAAAAAAAAGGGAAGAAAAAGAAAATGAATACTTACATAGCAATCGCCACCAACCCTTGGTCATATTTAGTGTTATTCATTATCGCTGGAGTTGTAATTTGGTTATTATGGAAAGATGCTTTTAGGGATTAAAAGAATGGATAATTTAATGTTTTTCTATCTAATTTTGGCAATTATTGGTTTAGCATTTGCAATTATTATTGCATCTGACAAGGGCAAAAAAAAGAAAAAATAATCTTAATTTTATGCAAAAGATAATTAGCAATCGAATATTTTGGGCGATTAATCTAGCGATTTTGCCATCGTTTGTTACTGCACAGGTTAATAAATATACAAATTTGTCCACAGGACCTGGTGACGGTCAAATAAATATTTCGACTAAATGGACTAGTTTAACCAACATCATCGCTTTTGCGATCAATTTTGCGATTGCGATTTCGGGCGCAATTTTGATCATTATGCTTTTAGTCGGTGGGATAATGTATCTGTCCGGCGCTGGCAATGAGGATCAAACCGGCAAAGCCAAAAAAATTATGATCGACGCTGTCATTGGTTTATTTATAGTTATGTCGGTTTATGCAATTTCAAGTTTTGTGATAGCGTATTTTAAATAAATTACCAATTTAAATACTAAATCCTAATATCTAAACTCTAAATAATATCAAAATCCAAATATTAAATAATTAAACTGTTTTAAATTTGTAATTTTGGTAATTTGAATTTGTTTAGGATTTAGAAATTAGTATTTAGGGTTTATATAATAATATGTCTACTCAGCCATTAGTTCACAAAAAAATGGTGGTTGGTCTGCTCGCTAGCACCTTGCTGGTAATTTTTGGTTTATATATTATTTCAAAAGCCAATGTTTTGGCTGATACGGTTGCTAAGCTTCCGCCACTCGATTTGAACACGCTAGTACCGGGCACAGATGTCGTTAAGCCCAGCGCTAAATTTGTTGATGTTAAAACCATTATTGGGACTGTTTTTGATCTAGTTATCGGTATTAGTAGCGGAATCTTTGTCATTTTACTACTCGTCGGCGGAGTCGTTTATCTAACTGGCGCTGGCAACGATGAACAAACCGGCAAAGCCAAGAAAATGATGATTGACGCCGTCATTGGCTTGTTTATCGTTCTCGCTTCGTGGAGCATCAGCACTTGGGTAATTAACGCATTTACGGTTGACAGTCGCACCGGAACATATCAATCCGGAAGTGGAACCGGCAGTAAAAAAACAAAAGCGCCAACTCCAAGTAGCGATCTTCCACCAAGTGAAGGTGGATCCAATCCGAACGATGCCGCAAGACAAAAAGAAATTAATCTTCCTACAACTGATGATGGTGTTTGTGACATAAATGAAAGAGAAAATATCACTGAGAAATTCGATTTTGCTAAAACAGCCAATGAGTTAATAGGGATGTACGACGGGGATATTGCATGCAATGACTACATACGTAATCTATATGAATTTGTCAATGAAGATACTGGAGATTATAATTGATTATAATCAGTTATTTGATGATTGATGATGAAAAATTTCAAGATGATGCCGAGCAATATCATTTGGAGTGAATTAATAAATAACAATATTGGATTCCGGGTCCCTCCATTTCGGTGGGTAGGCAAGCCCGGAATGACATACTTGTTTTGGCATGATAAAACCCCTGCATTCGCAGGGGCTGTTTTTATTCATAGGATCCTGATTTGCCGTCGTCGGCAAGTTTCATCATTACTTTGAATTTAATTTTAGGAAACTCAATACCGGTTTCAGTTTCAAACCGACAGCAATTATCTTCAACCTCTTTAGGTATTAGTTGACAAACTTCCTTGCCGTCAACATAGGCAAAAAAATTGTACTGTTTTGAAAAAATCAATTCCTTACTAAATTTATTTTCAAACCTGATTATGTCCCACTCTCCGTTCCCAATAAATTGAGAGTGAAGTTTTTTAGACAATGAATTATATTCTTTCAATTCCGTCTCTGTAAGTTGAGCCTTGAACTCATCATTGCCTTTTATGTTTTTACTATTCTCATCCTCAGTCAGTTGAGGCTGAGAATAATCTTTTGATGCTAATTTTTTTGTAGCGTTAATTCTATCGTTAGTATTCGGATGGGTTGATAAAAAGCCCGGCATCGAATGCTTTTCTTGACTCTTTAGTCTTTCTAATGCCATCGTTAAACCGAGTGGCGAATAACTACTTTTTTTCAAATATTCAACTGCTAATTTGTCGGCTTCTCGTTCTTGGTCTCGAGAAAATCCGGCAGAAATCAAATAACTGGCAAAACCTTTGGCGAGTTGTTCGTCGTCGCCATTGTCGCCAATTTTTGGTAATATTACTAAGTTCAATTTCAAAAATCTCTTGAAAGACGAAACGGAATGTTTGCGCCGAGTATGCGCCAATTCGTGCGCCAACACTCCGGCAATCATATCTTCATCATTATTTAATAATTCAACTAAACCTTCTGAAATATAGATGTTTCTGCCTAGCGAGTAGGCGTTAACTTTAGATGTGTCCAGCAGTTTAAAACTATAATTCTCTTTTTTCTTTTTTTTCTTTTTGTTTGCACTGGTAGAATCGATCAAACTTTGACCAACACTAGCGATTTTTGAATTATACTTGGCTCCGCCATTCTCGTCTTCTAGCGAGGCGGAAGCCGAGCTGATAATCTTTTCAATAAAAGAATCATTGATTTTGTCGATCAAAATTATACCGACTAACGATTCAATTATTTCTCGTTTAGTATCAGCATAAAGATTGGTTGTTAAAAATAAACTAATGATAATTAATACCAAACCTTTGGTTTTCATCTTTCCTGTCTTCCTTTCAATGTGCGAATTACCCTAAATCATAACAGTAATTTGACAAAATGTCAAGCTAAATGCTATGTTGATCTGTTATGGAACATAATCCAAAAAGCCAAATTATTTCATTGATCAACAACTCAAAATCGATTTTGCTGGTAACACATAAGCAAATGGACGGCGATGCGATTGGCTCGATCTTAGCGCTTAAAGAAGTGCTTGAAAAAATAGACAAAAAAGTCGAAGCTTTAGTGGCGAATGATTTGCCGTCTAATTTAACCTATTTAAACGACTACACAACGCTCAAAAATCAAGTTGTCATTCAGAAAGATTTTATTATTAATCTTGATATTGGCGATTTGAAAATTGAGAAATTAGGTTATAAAAAGAGCCCGGACGGCAAACATCTTTCGATCGTTATTACTCCGAATAGTGGCGAACTGAAAACATCTGATATTTCATTCAGCGAAAGCGGTTCTAAATACAATCTCGTAATTATTCTTGGCTCACCCGATTTAGAAAGTTTGGGTAATATTTACAATCATTATAGTCAATTATTTTTTGAAACTCCGACAGTGCAAATTGATCACCATAGTTTTAATGAAAATTACGCTAAAATTAATTTTGTCGATATAACTGCCTGCTCAACTTGCGAAATGTTAGTCAGCCTGATTGAAGCGATTGAATCGAGCAATTCAACTAAAATCTTTTCCAAATCGATCGCCACCGCTCTTTTGACCGGTATCATCGGCAAAACTAATTCTTTTCAAAATCTTTCAACCACGCCCAAAAGTTTGACCGTCGCCGCTCAATTAGTCGCCCTTGGCGCCGACAAAGACAAAATTATCTTAAACCTATTTAAAAGCAAATCGGTCAGCACACTTAAATTGTGGGGCAGAATATTAAACAACTTGGAAGAAGAAGATAATTTTGTCTGGGCAAAAGTTTCGCAAACCGATCTTGAAGAGACTAATTCTCACCCCAGCCAAATCAATGCCGTGATTGACAATCTGCTCAAAACAGTCTCAGATTTTAATTTTGTCGTTTTAATTTCAGAAACAACCGAACAAGATATGCAGGTTGAAATCAGAAGCTTAACCCCCAATTTTGATTCTTTAGCATTAGCCAGTCATTTTGGCGGTAACGGAAATAATCAAGGTGCTAGTTTTATTTATCCAATCCATTCCGATTTTAAAGAAGAAAGTCAGCGGGTGGTGAAGAAGATTGAAGATTTTAATAATCAAAAATAGAATTTTAAATTTATAATTTACAAATTTCTTTTTTACTATTGACATCTGCCATAATCTAATGTATTATATTTATATAAACATTAATTAATGTTCTCTATGGGTCAAAATTTTAGAGTTTAATTTTTTAAGAAAGGAGTTCTATTTTAATATGGACAAAATAAAAGCTTATCACGCTGCGCTACCCAAAAGTAATCCAGTCAGTGCATCGAATAACACACCAGTATTGGCTGGCAAAACCAATTCTTACACAAGAAATAATAAATTTAGCTATCGTAGTTCTCGAGGTCGATCACACACTAAAAATGATCCATCTGGACCAATAATTTCATCTGGTCAAGAACTACGACCAGTCACCAATGTGCCAATGAGAAAATCAACCTTAAAGATTTTTGCTCTTGGCGGACTTGGCGAATATGGTAAAAATATTACTGTTTATGAACAAGATGGCGATATATTAGTGGTCGATCAAGGACTTATGTTCCCGGATGAATCGATGTTAGGAATTGACTTTGTCATTCCTGACACTCGCTATTTAGAAAAAAATAAAGATCGAATCGTAGGAATTCTTTTGACTCATGGGCATGAAGATCATATTGGCGCTATTCCCTATCTTTATCCAAAACTAAACCGACCAATGTTTGGTAGCCAACTTACCATTGGTATGGTTAAAATCAAACTCAAAGAGGTTGGTATTGACAATCCTCAAGCCAGTGTTATTAAAGCTGGAGACAAAATTAAACTTGGTTGCTTTGATATCGAACCAATACAAGTAGCTCACTCAATCCCTGATTCATTTTCGTTTGCGATCAAATCTAGTGAAGGTGTCTTTATCCATACTGGCGACTGGAAAATTGATCACACCCCTATTTCGGGTCAGGTAACTAATATTCCCCGCCTAGCTGAACTCGGTATTGAAGGAGTAAAAATGTTAATCGGTGATTCAACCAACGCTCAAAGACCCGGTTATACCGATTCGGAAAATTTACTTTCCAAATCTTTTGACGATATATTTTTTAACAGTAAAGGTCGAATTATTGTTACCTCTTTTGCTTCCCTTATTAACCGAATCCAACAGGTAATCAATTCAGCGACTAAACATCATCGTAAAGTCGCCATTGCCGGTCGGTCAATGGTTAACAACATCAATATGGCAATGGAACTCGGTTACTTGAAAGTGCCCGACAACACTCTGATTGACATTCGTAGTTTAAATCGTTATCGTGATGAAGAAGTGGTTGTTATGTGTACTGGTTCGCAGGGAGAAGAATATTCAGCTTTAGTTTTAATGGCAACCGGCGATCATCATCAGATTAGAATTAAAAAAGGTGATACGATTATTATTTCCGCCTCCCTTATTCCCGGCAAAGAAGGCTCGTTTTACGAAACAATTGATAATTTAATCAAGCAAGGCGCTCATGTTATTTACGGTAAAGGAGTTGATATTCATGTTTCCGGTCACGCCGCTCAAGAAGAATTAAAGATGATGCTATCGTTAACTAAACCGGAATATTTTATGCCGGTTCACGGTATGTACCGCTTTTTAAGCGCTCACGCTCATTTAGCTGAAAATATTGGTGTTGATCATGACAAAATCTTTGTCCTTGAAAATGGAAAAGTAGTTGAGTTTGAAAACGGCATTGGTAAATTAACTAATATTCGAGTTCAATCCGGTCAAGTATTAATTGATGGTTTGGGTGTCGGAGATGTTGGAAAAATTGTACTAAGAGATCGCCAAGCAATGGCAAAAGATGGCATTTTCGTGGTTATTTTAACGATTGAAAAATCCAGTTCGCAAATCGTTACTTCGCCTGATATTATCAGCCGTGGTTTTATCTATATGCGAGATCGTGAAGATTTAGTTCGTGAAGCTCGACAACATTGTCGTTTGCTTTTCAAAAACCACAATCAAAAATATCCCATGCAGTGGGATATGGTCAAAAAAATGATTCGTGAAGATTTGTCACAATTTCTTTTCGAAAAAACCCTACGCCGACCGATGGTTATACCAGTCATTATTGAGGTTTAGGACACCGGTCTCTTAGCTTGGTCAAGTGTATTTGAAACCCAGTCAACTAGTGGCAAAAGTTCTTGGGAAAAACTAACAATATCTAAACGGCTGGTTTTTGATGAACCAAACCAAGTTGGTGTCATATATGAACTTTCCCTAAAACGGGCGATCCATTTTTTTTCGACTCCAAACACAACTGCGTAGGACAAATATTTTTCTAATTCTTGCGTATCACTCGTTTTCAACGGTCTTGGATCGGACAAATAATTTTTGAACGACTGCCATTTTTTGGCTTCCGCTCTACCAACTTCAGATAAAATCGGCATATTTGAAGAATATTTAATAATTAATTCCCCGATCAACATCATAGCCACCCAAAATAGACTTAAAAACTTTGGATCGGGCATCAAGATGGCACTTACAAAAACACCTAAAAATCCTCCCAACATTGTCAATAATCCATAGTATTTATAACGATCGTGAATTTCTTGTGGATTACCGTCGTAATAACCCAAACTAAAAATCTCTCGATAAATTTCTTGGTAAGTTTTAGCAATTTTGTCGGAAAATAATCGATGCCCAATCCGGTAAGCAATATCTTCTTGGGTTGATTTAAATTGGCTTGGCTTAAATATTTTTGCCAATAAAAAAAGCTCAAATTTCTGAATATTTTTATTTCTAGTCAAATCGGCTTCGTTAAGAGTAAATTGACCTTTTTGAATAAATGAAAAATCGGCTTCTTTACTATAAATGTCAATCATACCTCTTTGAGCCAGATCAATAATTGTGCTCGCAATTGTACGTGAATTAACTTTTTCTTTCATTAAAATACCCGCCAATGCCGGAGCAATATTTGAAGGCGGTAACGATGCTTGTTCTTCATTTTGAATCTCCTTAATAAAGCTCTTCCGATATAAGACTAACGAGTAAAAATAAAAAAACGTCAAACTAGGCAACAAAACCGCAATTAAAACCCAGATTGCGCCACTTGAATTGTTGAGCATTCCAAAAATACTTGTTAAAATACCAAATTTTAAATAGCCTTTCGGAATTTCAATCTTTATTGAATAAATTCCGCTTGGATCGATCGAACCACTTGTTATAGTCACTACATTGTCTTCGATTGTATAGTTTGTCTGTGGATCGTAGCTATGGATTAAATATGGATCTATTTTAGCTTTTTCGAGCGGAATACTGTCTGGAAAAACAATATTAATTTGACTAAAAGCGTAATTTGTTCCCGATTCATCTAAAATTTTAACAAAAAATAGATCGTAATTTTTCAACGGCTTGATTGCCAGATTAAGTTTTTTATCGTTGACTAAAACTTTGCCATTTTCTTTTATTTCAATCGTTTGGTCGATCGTTTTAATATCAACAAATTGATCAGCAATTGAACTTGGCAAACTACTCATCACAAAATAAACGACTGTGCTTAAGCCCAACCAAACGAGCAATTTTTTACGATAAAAACTGATTGAGATTGACAATTCCTCTCCTTTTTTGCCTCTACTGCAAAACTTTACTTAACTTTCCCAGTAATAAATAAAGCGCTACTCTAGCATTTATTTTACCAGTTTTAAGTTTATAATCATAGTCAGCCAATTTTTGATACAATTTTTTTAATTCCCAAAACGATGTTGAATCAATTATTTTTTGGTATTTTCTGGCAATAAAATATGGAACGCCACTTTCTTTTGATGCGTTAAATAAATTATTTTTATAATATTTTTTTAGCAAAAGCATCTGCCTGAAAGAATTTGCCAACATCGTCATCAAATAGATTGGGTCGAGTCCATTGTGTATTTTTTGATCAATCTTTTTAAAACAATCTGTATCCCCCCGCACGATTATATCAATAATTTGAAAAATGTTTTCAGATTCCGGTGGCGTAATATATTCTTCTATTTGCCACTTTTTTTTCTCCGACAACAAAGATAGTTTTTCTAATTCTAGAGAGGTTCTATAACTATCAACGCCAAACCAATCAATGATTTTACGACAATTATTTTTGTACCAATTACTTTCAAAATTATATTTTTGTATGAAATGTTTTTCTAACTCTAGTCTTGATTTTTCAGCAATAGTTTTGATAATTAGAATGGGATTTTTTTGCGTTTTTTTATACAACTTTGAACTTTTTTTTAATTTTTCAGAAATCGCAATTACCCAATCGTTGCAATTATTTTCCAGTAATTTTTTATCTTGAATTAGCAGTTTTTCCCAATCAGAAAGTGGCAAATTTATCAACAACAATTTTTGATTTTCAAATAGAGATTGTCCTAAATTATTGTATAATAATTTTTCCGGGCTATCAATTATTTTTACTAAACCATCGGAATATTTTTGCAAATATTTCTGCTTCAATTCTTTAATAAATAGATCAGCAAAATATTTATCCAACGCCTCGATAATAATAATATTTTTCATCAGTTAAATTTTAAAACAAAGATTGTTTGGTCAAAACTTTAATGGAAGATTTTGGCAAAAATTTGAGTAGCGAAACAAAGCCCATTTCTTTTAATTTTTCAAGCGCAATTTTTTTATCAAAACGATCGATTCTGGATTTATCCAAATCAAAACTAAACTTTAAATTATTTCTCAGCTTAACTAATTTCTTTGACAACAACGCCATCTCTTTGTTGTCAACCAATTTTTGGTGAACTTTTTGGTTTTCTTTTCTAATTTGATCAATGTTTCTATATACATTTTCAAGTGTTTGATATTGACAAATTAATCTTTTTGCTGTCACCTTTCCAATTCCTTTCACACCTGAAATATTGTCCGATGCGTCACCGGCTAACGCTTTATAATCAACTAAATTTTTCGGTAAAAATCCATAGTCGCTAACAAAATTTTCTTGATTGTAATAAGCATTGAATTTATTTTTTAAATCGCAGACAACGACTCTATTCTCGTCAATTAATTGATATAAATCCTTGTCGCCAGTTGTAATAATGACTTGAAATTTTTTGTCTTTCAATTTTTTAGCGAATGTCGCAACTATGTCGTCAGCTTCATAACCAGCTTTGATAAAAATAGGAATATTTAATTTTTCTAAAACGCTTTTTAAAATCGGGATTTGTGCATATAGATCATCCGGCGCTTTAATTCTTTTAGCTTTATATTCCTTGTAAAGATCGTTGCGAAAGGTTTTCTTTTTAGCATCGAAAATACAGATCGCATACTTAATCTGATTTAATCCGATCAGTTGAAAATAGGTCTTTAAAAAACCATAAACCGCATTGACTAAAATTCCATCCTTTTCCAATCTCGGCAAAGCGTAGTAACTACGATAAATCAAAGCATTACTATCAAAAAGAATAATTTTTTTCTCCATTTTACGACTTTCTTTTATCAAAATTAACAAACTTCATTTGTTCGGATAAAAAATAGAGTTCAATTTGACCGATTGGACCATGGCGGTGCTTTTTGATCAAAATATCGGCAATATTTTTTCTTTCACTATCCGGTTCGTAATAATCTTCACGATAAATAAACATCACTAAATCCGCATCTTGCTCGATCGATCCACTCTCCCTCAAGTCGGCTAATTGGGGAATTTTTGGATGGCGTTGTTCAACGGCTCGAGATAACTGAGATAACGCAATCACCGGCACATCTAGCTCACGAGCAATTCCTTTCAATGAACGAGATATTTGAGAAATTTCTTGAACTCGATTGTTGTCTCCATAAGACCGCACACCTTCCATTAATTGTAAATAATCAATCACTATCAAACATAAGCCGTGCTCACTCTGCAACCTTCTCAATTTAGCTCGCATCTCAATCACATTTAATAATGGTGAATCGTCAATATAGATTGGCGCTTCTGACAATTGTCCCATCGCCTCGCCAATTCGGGGAAAATCTTCGTCTGATAAATTTCCAGTCCGTAATTTCCACGAATCAACCCCTGCCATATTAACTAATAAGCGATCGACAACTTGATCCTTCGACATTTCAAGTGAAAAAATTGCCACCGGTTTTTTTTCTTTCAATGCGACATTAAGAGTAATATTGAGCACTAACGAGGATTTTCCCATCGATGGACGAGCGGCAATAATAATTAAATCGGACGGTTGAAAACCAGCGACGAGATTATCAATATCTCGGAACCCGGATTCAACGCCCCTAATTTTACCTTTATCACGATGCAATTCATCAATTCTTTCAAACGAATCGGACAAAATATCTTGAATTGGAATAAACGATTGACTTAAATAACTTTGCGATACATTGAAAAGCGCTTTTTCAGCTTCATCAATAACTTCTGTAATTTCTCTCTCTCCCTGAAATGCCAAATCAACAATTTTACTTCCAGCTGAAATTAAATTTCGCAAAATTGAAGAATTACGAATTATCGTCGAATAAGAAACTATATGAGCCGAACTATTAACGCTCGTGGTCAACTGGGCAATATATTTTGCCCCGCCAGCTGTCTCCAATTCTTTTGATTTTTCGAGCGAATCGGTCAAAGTTACCACATCCACCGGTTGTCTTTTTTCAATTAAAGTAATGATGTGCTGATAAATAATTTGATGGGAAGTTTGATAAAAATCACTCGGATTAATTGTATCCATTATTTTGTAGATACTCTGTCCATCAATTAAAATACTGCCTAAGAGTGATTTTTCGGCTTCAACATTTTGTGGCGGAATTTTGTTAACAATATTATTTTTCATAAAAATTTTTTTAAATCCTAAATCCTAATCCCTAAATCCTAAATAAATTCAAATCGCCAAAATTCTAAATTCCAAACTGTTTAATATTTTGTATTTTGATATTAGATATTGCTTAGAGTTTAGATATTAGGATTTGGCAATGGTGTTTTAATTGAATATTTCTTCAGCATTTTTGACCAACTCTTCCTCTTTATTTAAGAAATAATTTTGGCAATATTCAGGATTTATTTCAATTGCTATCTGAATTTCCCGACCGAATATTTGAGCTATAACTGCTTTTATTAAATCAAGATTATTATTTTTGTCTAGAGTGTCTTTATGAAATTTATATCGTGTCATAATCGTAAATTTATCCCCTTTTATTTTGGGAGAACAACTTTCAAGCAAGGCGGAAAGAGATGGATTTTCAGCTTTTATTTGATTAATAATTTTAGTCCACTGAGAATTAATGGTTAAATTTGAAACTGGATTTGCTTGAGATTTTTCAGCTACTTTTTCTGCAAACATTTCCGGTTCTTTTTTTTGATCAGCTTTTTTTTCTTCAATTATTTTCTGAATGACAGGATTTGCAGAAGTTCTAATTTTAAAGACAGCTAATTTAAGTGGCAAATACGAAAGCGGTGAAAACCTGATTTTATTTTGCACTCGTGCCAATATTTCAATACTTTTTAAATAGATATCTTCGGGATTATTTTTTAATTTTTCAATTAAGTTTTCGATCATATTTTCTGTTAAATAATTAGGATCCACTCCGCTCGCTTCCATCTTTTCTAAAACTGCCAGCGCCCGATTATTATTACCGCTCGTGATTAAATCAATCAGCTGATTGATAACTGAAATTCTGGCTAAACCAAAATTTTTGATGACATCTTCGCCCGAAATTTGTCGATCTTTTTTTGCCTCTTTAATTTGATCGAGTAGTGACAAAGCATCTCGAAACGAACCTTCTGCTAACTTGGACAAAATTAAAATTGCTTCTTGATCCAGAGAAATTTTTTCTTTTTTGGCAATTTGGTCAATGTGTTTTGAAATCATATCAACTGGCGGTTTTTTAAAATCAAACCGTTGGACACGAGATAAAATTGTTGCAGGAATTTTATGTGCCTCAGTCGTCGCCATCACAAACATTAAATGTTCTAGCGGTTCTTCAATCGTCTTCAATAGAGCATTGAAAGCTTCTTTAGTCAACATATGAACTTCATCGATAATAAAAGTTTTTTTTCTTCCCGGCACGGATGCGTTAAAGCGAGATTTTTCTCGCAACTCCCGAATTTCGTCAATGCCTCGATTAGACGCCGCATCAATTTCGATAATGTCAAGTGAAGATCCACGGTTAGCGCTTAAACAAGATTGGCACTTTTCGCACGGCTCAAAACCCCGTATGATGGGGTCGGTATTATGTATTTTAGGTTTTTTAATTTTTGATATTCGATTTTTGATATTATTGTCGCAATTGACAGCTTTAGCTAAAATTCTGGCGACGGTAGTTTTGCCCAATCCTCTTGGACCGCAAAAAAGATAAGCGTGATAAACCCGGTCTTGCTTTAAAGCATTAGTAATAATTTCAATAATATGATCTTGTCCTAAAACTTCAGCAAAAACTTGCGGACGATATTTATGATAAAGTGCCATAGATTTATTTAATGTTAAAAAATGCTTAAAAGCAAATTGGACTAAACCACAGCCCCTTATCCACTTTTTGGGGAAAAGATAAAATAATTTCTAATTACTAATCCTCTTTACTCACCCCACTAAACGCTGTACGCTATCTGTATGAGCGATGAAGTTGAAGCCATAAAAAGAAAACTCGATATTGTCGATCTGGTTGGTCAATATGTGAGTTTAAAAAAAGCTGGCTCGAATTATAAAGGCACTTGCCCTTTTCACCAAGAAAAAACGCCTTCGTTTATGGTCAATTCAGAAATGCAAATATTCAAATGTTTTGGCTGTGGTGAGAGTGGCGATATTTTTACATTTATTGAAAAAGTTGAAAATTTGGAGTTTAAAGACGCTTTAGAAATGTTAGCTCAAAAAGCCGGTGTTGAACTTGTCAAAAAACCGGGTGGGAAAAAAGAAAAATCAATTAAAAACGAAATCTTTAAAATCAATCACGCCAGCACTCTTGTTTTCCAAAAAATACTTAATTCCCCGGTTGGCTCAAAAGCTTTAAACTATTTAAAAGATCGTGGATTGAACGATCGAACTATTCGGGAATTTCAAATTGGTTTTGCTCCGAATGGTTATGTTTTAGCTAATTATTTTAAAAAAAATCAAGTCACACAAAATCAGTTAAACTCGGCTGGTAATCCAGAAAAATTTCACAATCGGATTATTTTTCCCATCGAAAACAATCTGACCAATATTGTCGGTTTTACCGGACGCTCGTTAGATGATAAAACCCAACCAAAATATTTCAATACCCCGGAAACAACTGTATTTAAAAAGTCGCAAATTCTCTATGGTCTGGCTAAAGCTCGTCAAGAAATTAAAGCTAAAAAAGCCATGATTGTAACCGAGGGTCAGATGGATGTTATCGCTTCTCATCAAGCCGGCGTCAAACAAATTGTCGCATCGAGCGGAACCGCAATCACTGAAAATCACCTCGACATTTTATCTCGTTTTGGAGTTGATTTAATCATTGCTTTTGACGCCGATGAGGCGGGTAAAAAAGCCACCTATAAAATAATAGAATTGGCACTTAAAAGAGAAATGAACATTAAGATTGTAACTCTGCCCGATGGTTATAATGATGTCGGTGAAATTGCGATTAAAGACAAAAATAAATGGGAAATAATTGTTAAAAATGCTGAATTTTGGATGGACTGGATAATTAAAGATCAAACCAGTCAAAAATTATCGGTTGGTGATAAAAAATCGGTCGTAAAAAATATCAGCTATTTTCTCAAATGGATTGTCAGCCCGGTTGAGCTTTCCCACTGGATTAAAATTTTATCAGAAAAATTGAGTATCGATGAAAATTCAATCAAAGAAAGCCTGAAAGAAAAAAATAACCTTAGCGAAAATAATAAAACTGAAACTGTAATTAGCCAACGGCTCAGTATAATTGAAGAAATATTTGTTCTCTTAGAACTTTATCCCGAAATTGCGCAGAAATATACTCGGCTTTACTCAAAACTAAAAGAACTGTACAATAGTAAAAGAGATTTGTTGGTTTTTCAGTATACAAAAGACCAGCCTCGTTTAGATGAAACCCAAGCTTCCAAAGAAGTGGAGCTTCTTTTGTTTCGAGCTAAACAACTTAAGAACGAAAATATTAAAAAAGAATTTGCACGTAATATCGCTCAAGCTGAATCCTCTAAAGATAGAAAAAAAGTCTTACAACTATTGAAGCAACTTCAAGATAAATTAAAATAATGACAAAAAATACTTCCGAAATTAGTCCCAAATTACAAGCCTTAATCGATAAGGGCAAAATCAGCGGTTTTGTGACTTTCCGTGAGATTTTACAAGTTGTTGACAGCCCGGAAAAAAATATTGCTGAAATTGACTACTTTTATCACCTTTTAGAAAAAACCGGAATTGGAGTCAGGGAGCATAAAAAACTACTCGATATTAGTGGCGCTGTTAAGCCGGAAGAACCGAGTTTGACTGATATTTCCAGCGATTCGGTTAGAATGTATCTCCGAGAAATTGGTCGGATTCCTCTTTTAGTCGGGGCGGAGGAAATTCAGTTGGCAAAAAGAATTGAAAAGGGTGAGCAATCAGCAAAGAAAAAATTGATTGAAGCCAACTTGCGTTTGGTGGTTTCAGTGGCTAAAAAACATATGGGGCGAGGATTGAGTCTTCTGGATTTAATTCAGGAAGGCAATACCGGTCTGATTCGGGCGACTGAAAAATTTGATTATCACAAGGGTTTCAAATTTTCAACTTATGCTACTTGGTGGATTCGCCAAGCAATTACTCGTGCAATCGCTGACCAAGCTCGAACCATTCGGATTCCGGTACATATGATTGAAACAATTAATAAATTGATTCGAGTCCAAAGACAATTGGTTCAGGATTTAGGGCGAGAACCAGCACCGGATGAGATTGCATCTGAAATGGATTTGCCACTTGCAAAAGTTGAACATATTATGAAAATTTCGCAAGAAACAGTCTCGCTTGAATCTCCAGTTGGCGAAGAAGAAGATTCAAAATTAGGCGATTTCATTGAAGATAAAATCTCTATATCGCCCGAAGAGATTACAATTTACGAAATGCTCAAGGGTCGTATCAACGAAAGTATTTCAGTTCTATCGCCTCGTGAACAAAAAATATTGAAGATGAGATTTGGATTAAGTGGCGAACGCACCCATACGCTTGAAGATGTTGGACAAGAATTTGGTGTTACCCGAGAAAGAATTCGACAGATTGAAGCCAAAGCCCTCCAAAAACTACAAAAACACGAGGACTCTACCAAACTCAAGGATTATTTGTAATTAGTTACTTTTTAAATCATAGAATTTCACGAAAATATACCCTAATAACCATTATTGTCAAATCGAAAAAGTTATTTTGCTAAATAATATTTCCTCGTTTCTTCCGGCAATCTCTCAATCGCATATCTCAACATCGTCCTTGGCATTTCTTTGTAACGCTTATCTAGAAAATTGGTCAATATCTTTTCATCAACTCGTTTGCCAACTTCCCCGAAACCTTGATACCAAACCAGACAGCGTTGGGTAAATGGTTGCCAGTTGATTAACTCTTTAGCTTGACGCAAGAAGTGATGACTAGGGACAACTAAGTCATACAAAAAATCACCAAAGAAACTATTAGTGGTATGCTTTTTAACCTGATGGACAGGTTTAGGTCAAGGGGGTGTTTTTCAGTGGGCTCATCTCTATACTTGACAAGCAGAGAGAGAGAGTTAAAATGGAAACAGGAATAAAGTAGCAAGTAGTAGGTATTGCGTATAAAATACTAAATCCTAATATCTAAATTCTAAATAAATTCAAAATACAAAAATTTAAATAATAATTCCCGCATAAATTGCTAATAATATTACGGGACAAGAAAAAAGGAGGGGAGATGAAATTAACTAATAGCTTTTCGCTCAAAGCGGATATTACTAGGTTGAAAAAGCTAAAAACTAAAGGGTTAAGGATAAAAAAAGCTTTCACCCTTATCGAACTTCTCGTAGTCATCGCTATCATCGGTATCCTGGCGGGTGTGGTAATGGTTAATGTCGGATCAGCTCAGGCAAAAGCTAGAGATGCCAAAAGGATTAGCGATATGAAAGCAATTCAAACTGCGCTTGAAATGTATTATGATGATAACGACGGCAGTTACCCAAACCCATGTTCGAACAGTTGGTGCTATCAATCCGGTGGAAATTGGTCAAACCTTGGGACTGTCCTCTCAGGTTATTTATCGTCTTTGCCTGTTGACCCAAGCGGTTCTATAAGTCCATCCCCATGGAGTGGTGGCTTCACATATGGTTATTATCCGCTTATTAATTGTAGTGATAAGTATATGCTTGTGTACCGCTTAGAATCAATATCTATGGATAATAGCCCGGGTGTCACTTGTGGAGGAAACACATTTAATTATGGTCATGCTAACTCTACTCTTACCGGATACCGAAACACCCCAATGACGATGACCGTCGGTCCATAATATTTAATAGAATATATTACATTAGTATATTCTTTGACATTAAAAACAGTTAAGAGCTAAGATATCAGAGTTTAGAAACTAATGAATAATTTAGATACTATTTAGACAAGTAATATTTTCTTTTCTTTTCACTTAACTTCTCTATCGCATATCTCAACATCGTCCTTGGCATTTCTTTGTAACGCTTATCTAGAAAATTGGTCAATATCTTTTCATCAACTCGTTTGCCAACTTCCCGTAGCATCCAGCCAACGGCTTTGTGGATTAAGTCGTGAGGGTCGTGAAGCAGGATTCTGGCGATCTTTATCGTCTCTTGCGACTCGCCTTGGTAGATATAATTAAAAGTGGTTAAAATCGCAATTCGACGCTCCCAAAGATTTTTTGACTTGGCAAATTGGTAAAGAATGGTTTTTGGTTTGTCGGCTAAATACCCGCCCACAATTTGCGGAGCAGTTAAGTCCACCAAATCCCAATTATTTATATACTTTGCAGACGCAATGTATATACGAAATATTTTCTCCCGCTCACTTGCTATTTTTTTATATCGCTCAACTAAAATCAACAATGCACACATCCGCATTTCGTGATATTTTGAGTGCAATAGTTCTTCCGCTACTTTCAAGTTCGTCTCTTTCCAATACTTTCTAACAATACTACGAATCTGCGGAACTTTTATCCCCAAAGACACATCCCCTTCGCCATATTCGCCTTTGCCGGTTTTTAAAAAGCGTTGGAGATTTTTAGCTTGCATAGAGTTTGCCAGCAATTTTAACTCGTCAATAATTGCCATTCGAATTTAATTAACCTCCACCCAATCTTCTGGGTGGGCAAAATCGTTTAATCCGCCTTCGTTGTCATTTTCCCGATATTGACACGAGATAGCATCCCGTTGCTCTTTGGTATAACTCATATCGTTTTGGTTAATGCCTTTGGCTTGATATTGCGCTATCAGCTCTGTGCCCATATGGTTAAATGGAGAATCAAGATCGCTGTAGGGCGACTCATACCTTCCGTCTATCATTTTGACGCTACGGGCACCAACGCCGTAAACCACATCAATCCCACGGTTGGCAACATAACCGATGATATCGCCAGCTTTGACTTTTTGCCTTCCCTTAATGTTGCTAGCGATATTAATATGTTGAATGCTGAAATCCCAATCATTGCCTTTTACACCCAGCCAGATCTCGCCTTCTAAGCCTTTGTCAGGTTCACTGCGGATGCTTTTGACCACACCGTTAAGCGGGGAATAAACCGGTACCTTGTTTCCACCTGTAAACTCCGGCTTCAACACCACATAGTGTTTCATATTGCGTTTGCTCTCCATCGACTCTTGTGGCACAACAGTATGCCCCTGGCAACTACGATATTTAGAGATCTTGTCCACTTTGTCCAAATCAATAAAATTAGCTGTCAAAACCGGCTGGGGCGCAGTTTTATTCTTTAAATTTGATATTACTACCAAAAAACCAAATATTACAACCAAACCGAAGACAGATATAATAATTATTTTTTTATTCATAAATTAATTTTCTTATATACTTCGCCACGAGGCAGTATCGCCGAAACCTCGACTCTTTTTTGAGGACTATTTACTTGATAAATAATCCGTATATTACCAACTCGTATCCGATACCGTTTAATTTTTCCCGCCAGTATTTTAATATCTCCGCCGTCAAATGGATCATTCTCCAAAATCAAAAAAGCCCGATCGATACGTTTAGCAATCTTAATCGGAACTTTTTTATAATATTTACTTGCCTGTTTGGAAAGAACGATTTCATATTGTGCGGGCAATTTTTCTCCAACCGATAAATTGTTTGTCCTTAATCTCATTTTCTCCCTGTTCAATAGCAGTCCATTCTTTTGATGTAATATCTTCCTGATCAACCCATCGTAAAAACGACAAAACTACTCCAAGCTTTTCGGTTGGGATATTATCAATAATTTCTTTTGTTTGTTGTTTTAAATTAGTAGGGTTCATTACTATTTATTGTATTTATTTTCCTTGGTTGTGTCAAATAAATTTTTTAAAACAATTTGTTGCTTCAATTTTATTGATAACAAAATTTATTTACTTTTCCAAACTTACTTCAAGCAGAAATTTTTTGATTATATTGTCATCAACTTCAAAACCGGGTAAGAATTCGACTTTTTGGCTGTAATCAATATCAGCAAAATAGGCGAGCTGTTCTTTGATTATCCGCTCATTATATTCATTGCCAAAAAGTTTTTTAGCTTTAGTGGAAATTTCGTTTAATGAATATTTTTTAAATATAAAATATAGATCAACATAATCTTTCCACTTGGCTTTCTGTCCCAAAGCAAAAACTTTCATAGCGCCAAGCGTTACCAAGTCAGGCATTTTTATTATTGAATTTAATTTTTCCGACAATTCAATTTCGTATAAAAATTGGTAAAAGGTCATTTGGGTATCATTTATTATAATTGTTAGTTGACCGTTTTCGTTGCGAAGCTCACGGTCAAACTTAAAACCATTCCGTTTAATTCGAGTATGAATCGTTCTGTTGTTAAAATTAGTTAATGTAAATAAATCAAAATCAATTGACTGTCGGTGACCGATATGCAACGCAATAGCTGTTCCACCGACTAAATAAAATGTGTCAGAAAACTTTTTAACCAGTGGTAAGAGTTTAATTTGTTTATCGGTTAGAATTTCTTTATGCATATCTATTAAAATAAAGTGTAAAGTAATTTTTTGTTAATTTATAATAATTACATCGCATCCGCTTTGGGTTTGTTTGCTCACGGAAAATTTTGGCAACTTTTTTGATGCCGAGTATTTTAATTAGCTCTTGAACATCATCCCAGTCGCCATAGTTGAGCGTTGCTTCCACGATAGATTCAGCGTTAAGCGCATCATAATCGCTGACATACCAAATCAAATACTTGCGTTTTTTAATAAAATCATGGATTGTCATTATGCTACTATTATACTCTATTTAAGTGCAAAATTCCAGAACCAATAATGATTTGTATGATTAAATTACTGGAAGAATATAAAACTGGAATGTTAGAGATTCCATTTATCTATTTATCCATTTATCCGATAATCCGATAATCTAATTTATTCGGTAAATTTAAAAGTCGAGACGATTTGGTCGAGTTCTCCGGTATCTATGGACGATGTCTGGTTTTTTGTTTGTATATTATCGCTGACAACTTGATTTTTTCTGCATGAGGTCGATTCTGTAATATAAATTAAATGGTCGTCATTATAAAAAGTATATGTAGGACCAGATTTAGTGCCGGATAGAGGCAAAGGTTCATTCATAGTTCCGGGGATAAAATGGTTCATATTGATTTTAAGCCCATAAAATTTTGTTACATGACATGTCGGATCCAAGACCAATTGTAATTCATTTTCGGAAGAAGTAGCGGGATATGACTCGACTACATAATCTTTGGGATACTTAAAACTAAACCCATATTCCTTATTTTCATAAGTTTTCCAGTTAGCGGTTACAGAAGTGGTCATAGTTGGTTCTTCAGCGGTTGGTGTTGACGGAGTTACGGTTACCGGTGTTTCGGATTTAGGATTTTGAATTTCGGATTTACCTACAAAGTACGCCCCATAAGCAATCCCCGCCAAAACAATAACTCCCAAAACCCACCCAAGCCATTTTTTTGATTTGGGTGGTGTTGTTTCTGGATTATTTACT
>PFQF01000045.1 GCA_002793435.1 Candidatus Berkelbacteria bacterium CG_4_10_14_0_2_um_filter_35_9_33_12 | reverse complement strand
ACATTTCAAGTGCAGTTTGAATTGCTTTCATATCGCTAATCCTTTTCGCATCCCTGGCTTTTGCCTGAGCTGATCCTACATTAACTGCCACCACACCCGCCAGGATACCAATGATAGCGATGACGACGAGCAGTTCAATTAGGGTAAAACCATGAACCGTATATCGTTTACGATATTCTGGTTCCGTGGTGAAGGCTTTTTTAAATCTTTTAGCTTTAAACTTAAAGCTATTAGTTATTTTCATTTCCCCTCCAATTTATATTGTATTTATTTCCGATTTCCATTTTAACTCTCTCTCTCTGCTTGTCAACCCCTCGATTTCACTCTGGACATAGATGGGGAGTTGTGGATAATTTGGCTTGACAAAAGCGTTAATAATGATAAGATAAAATAGAAATCGGGTAAGTCCTTGGTTGCTCTGGTGATAGTTGCCAAAAGGCGACAATTCACTGGACTTTCTAGGGTACCGATTTTTTTAGTATTAAATTTTTAGAACAGTGGTTTTTTTAATATTTGATTTGATCACTTTAATAAACCGATTATCTTTGAACTCATAATATTTGAAAAGTGCATAAGCAATACAATCGGCAAATTGAATATTTATTGTTCTTTGTGAATCAACTGGATGAACTTCAATGTATGGCTTTGTAATATTTATTTTTGCGATTAACTTTGATCGTATTTCTGCTTGCAATAACTGCCAATTAATCTTTTTTAATGTCCGGCGGTCAAAATACCAAAACATATCTTTTGAAAATTCTTGGGTTAAAATATCAATCAATTTTTCAACTGCTTAACGAAAACACAAATTTAACCATTTGACATTTTGATATACTGTTTGATATACATATAATTATGTTGTATTATTTAACTGTAAATAATAAAATAAAAATAATAAATAGGAGCTATTATGAAACATGGACCAGAACAATACCGTTCAGCAAGTGAGAACCTTATAAGTAAAATTGTCAAAATTGCCGCAGTGCTAACCATTCCGCTTGCTAGCCCATCTTCAAAAACATCTGCGGAAACGACAACGACTAAAACAGAGTATCGAATTCCAGGCTTAATTGAAACAATAAAGAATAATCGCATTAGAACAACTGAGCTAATTAAAAAAAATATTCTCCAAGGCAACGAAATCAAAAATAAGGTGATTGCACCAGAATCAATGTCACAATTACTGGAGCTTGCCACCCAATCGGATGCACCAAAAAATCTGGAGGAGAGACAGAAGTGGACTAACGTCTGGACACAAGTAATCTGTGGCGATTTTGCTTCCGCAATTAAAACAAAAATTAATATGGGTTTCACGGGAGTAATCCCAATCGGCACAACAGAACCAGGAGAAGGGTTGGTAATCAACACCGCAGAAGGAATTAATCCAATTACAAATGAAAAAGTTGTTTTAGAGGATATGGATCTAATAGTCGTTGGTTTCGACGGTAGTCCTCAATCGGGTTATATTAACGAAAAAAAATTTTGGTTGCTTGGAATTGATATCACTATGGATGAATCTGGTAAATATTCGATAAAACAAAATCCTATAAAGGATTTATCTCTAAATTTAACAAAGAGAGAGCAACAATAAATAGTTATGAAAAGCTTTGGAATGTACGTAGTGGCAGTTTCAGTAATAATCCTACTCGCTTTTATATTTATGTCGGGCAATAACAACTCAGAAAATAATAAAAATAATCCAAGCTCACATGAATTTAAAAAAGAAATTACCCAACAAGGAAGCGGGAAAATCGCTGAAAAGGGTGATACTGTGTCGGTTAATTATATCGGCAGATTGACCGACGGCACTGAATTCGACAATTCATATAAAAGGGGAGAACCAATTAATTTTGTTCTCGGGAACGGACAAGTGATTCAAGGCTGGGAACAAGGCATTGAAGGCATGAAAGTCGGCGGAAAAGCAACCTTAACCATTCCTCCAGATCTCGGCTACGGCATTACTGGTTCTCCTCCATTTATACCCGCCAACGCAACTCTTATTTTTGATGTCGAGCTAGTTGGGATAAAATAGAAAATAATGTCTACTTAATAACGTATTAATACGATCTAGTTTATCTTCTCTTGATCTGTCATGAGAAACACTGTCAAGTGTAAAATCATTATAAATCAGTTCTAATTAGTTGCGTCTGTATTCAATAAGATCTAAATTATGACCTCTTTTAAAAAACTGCTTCTTAATATTTTGTACCTGATCTGAAACTTTTTTGCTATTCTGGAACAGGACCATATTCTGGCTTGAGACTATATTCCCCTCTATTGTTTATCTTTCTCCTCAATTTATTTTTTAATATATTTCCATTTTAACTCTCTCCGCTTGTTAAGCGTAATTTTCTTGTAAGGAAAGTAGTATATAGTATTTAACAAATAACGTCTGAAATATTGGATTTTATGGTGAAATAAATTTATAATTATAGTATGCGTGTTAGTAAGTTTTCTAATATTGGCGAAAAGTCGGTTTTGGCGGATGTGATTTTGGGCGGACAAGACGGACTGGTCAATGTTTTGAGTGTAATTTTAGGTGTGTCGGCGGCGTCAAACAATATTAAAATAATTATTGCCGGTGGGCTGGCTACAACCTTTGCCGAAAGCATATCCGTAGGTGCGGTAGCTTTAACTTCCAAACTGGCTGAAAGAGATTATTACAATTCAGAATTGACACGAGAGAAAAGAGCAATTAAAAAAGTACCCCAAAAAGAAATTGGAAAAATCAGATCACTTTTCGAGGATAAGGGGTTGGAAGGCGAAGTGCTGGAAAATGTTGTTAAAACAATTACCTCAAACAACAAACTTTGGTTGGATACTCTAATGGAAGAAGGACTTAAACTCGAAGAAGTAAAATCTTCTGAAATATACTTTGGCAGTTTGATAGTTTTGATTTCGGCGCTGATTGGTTCCTTTGTTCCGCTTGTTCCATATTTGATTATCGGTCTTGAGGCTTTTTGGTGGTCTTTGGGGTTATCGGCGATCACATTGTTATTAATTGGTATTTATAAAGCTAAAGTAACCATCGGCAATCCCGCTAAAAGCGGGGTGCAGATGGTAATAATCGGCATAGGCGTTGCTTTGGTTGGATATTTAATCGGCAGAATATTTGGTGCGTAATGCAACAACTATTATCTTAAACTATTTAAACGAAGAGTTTCGCAATATTCTGCTATTTGTCAAGCCACTTGATTGAAATAATTTAGTCAGTTTTGAAAGAAAATTGACGCTCAATTTATGATTAAATCGAGTTAGATAATAACTCGCAGAAATTTTTTCTTGTTTTATTGTTTTTTTGACTGGACTGCTTTAAATTGTTTGTTCGTCATCAAGTTGATTTGGCATAAATAATAATGTACTTGTTGCTATATTACTTGTTATAATAACAAATAATGAAATCTTTTTTGAAACGAAGTTTAATGTTTTTTATAGCGATTGGACTTTTGGTCTACTTTAGCAAAAAATATTTAACTGACCTAAATCAATCCCTTTCGTTGATAAAATCTATGAAATGGTATTTTTTAGCGATAGCTCTTTTTTTACAATACTGCTATTTTCTTCTTTATTCTCGTCTTTATCAAAAATGTTTTGAGCTTAACGAAGTAGTTTATTCAGTTAAAGAAACCTTTGTTAAATTACTCTCTGCTAATTTTATCAATTTAACTACTCCAATTGGTTCTTTTGCAGGGTATAGTATTTTTTACAAAAAATCCAGAGAGTATGAAAAATCGATATTTGGAATAACAATTGGTATTGTTTTGTCGATTGCGGTTGATTTTTTAGCATTATTCTTAATCCTTTCACTGACGATTTTAACTCTCTATTTAACTAAAAATTTGAGTCAATATGAGTTGACCGCTTATGGAATTTTTTCTGCCATTCTACTTGTATTATTCTTTTTTCTCACTATCGCTAGTTTAAATCCAAAATTAAGCCAACTGATTTTCAAATTTGTCCAAAAGATATTGAATAAATTTTTTAAAACTTTTCGAAACAAAAATTTAGTCGCACACGATTGGTATGAAGAAAAGCACGATCAATTAGCTGATGCATCGGAAAAAATTGGCTCTAAAGGCAATTTTTGGCAACTTTTTAAAATCTCTCTTTTAATGCACCTTATTAATATTTCGTCTTTAATTGTTATTTTTATTTCATTTAACAATAACTTATATATTCTCAATATAATGGTACCAATATTTGCTGGCTATAGTATCGGATATTTATTCAGAATTATCTCACCAACCCCACAAGGTATTGGTATTGTAGAGGGTATAATGCCATATGTGTTTAATAGTTTGGGTATAGATCTTGCACTTGCAACTATTGTTACTTTAATTTATCGTGGAATTACAATTT
>PFQF01000017.1 GCA_002793435.1 Candidatus Berkelbacteria bacterium CG_4_10_14_0_2_um_filter_35_9_33_12 | reverse complement strand
TTGTTAGTTGTTTTTACTGTTTTGTAGGAGTCCAATATGTTAAGTGACTTTTGCAAGATTGCAACAATACCCAAATATGCACGTTCCTGGAACGTGCATATTTGGGTTGGATGAGATATAGAATTGTTACTTTAACTCAACAGTAGCGCCGGCTTCGGTAAATTTCTTTTTAGCTTCTTCTGCCTCTTCAGCTGGAACATTTTCTTTAATATCTTTAGGAGCTCCATCGGCTAAATCTTTAGCTTCTTTTAAGCCTAAATCTGGTCTAATTTCACGGATTGCTTTAATAACAGCAATTTTCTGAACGCCAGCATCTTTCAAATGTATGGTATATTCTGCTTTTTTGTCATCCTCTATGCTTACCTCTGCAGTTACACCTGTACCAGTAACGGCTACCGGAGCCATTGCTGAAACTCCAAATCGTTCCTCTAATTCTTTTACTAATTCAGCTAAATCTTTGACTGATAGTTCTTCAATCTTTTTAATTAGATTTTCGAACTTTGAATTTTCTTTTTTTGTTTCTTCTGCCATAATTATTTTTTTAATCTTTTATTTTTTCTGTTTTAAAACATTTATTAATGCTACCTGATTATACTTAAGCGACCAAATTAAGTTAGAAACAGGCGTTTTAATTGATACAACTAATTTTGTCAGTAACTGATCTTTTGAAGGTAAACTGGCAATAATTTTTATCTCATCTTGATTGATGATTTTATTTTCAAACAATGCCGATACTGGAGTAAGATTATCATTGTCTTTAGAAAAATTAACCAATTCTTTAACTAAAGATACATCGTCGCTATTACTTAAAGCGACTATCATTGGTTTTTTAATAAACTCAGCTTCAAGTTTAAAACTTAATTTTTCTAAAGCTTTTTGTACTAATTTTGATTTGATAACCCTTAATGAAATACCCAATATATGTAATTTTTTTCTCAAATTCATTAAATCGATTACTGAAAGCTGATCAAAATTTGAAAAAACCACTGCTTTCGCTTCCAAAATCTCTTGCTCTAATACATTAACTAATTGTTCTTTATCAATACGATTTAACATAAAAAAACCTGCGTAAGTTACGAGGTTATATAAAAAAAATACTTCTTATCACCTCGGGCGGACTTATTTGAGAGCCACCTGTCTTGGGTCAACATTAATATTAAACCATACACAATATGACCTGTCAATAGCCAAATACTTTATTTATCAATTTAACACTCTGTCAACCTCTGGAATGTTTCGAGTATTTTGAATACTAAATTTTAAAATTTAGATGATTTGTTATTGTCTGTAATAATTGTCTGTTATATTTGCTACAATTAATTGGTATGAAAAAAAATAATTTAAGCTTTTTTTTAATTTTAGTTGCGTTAATTTCGTTTAGAAAAATTTATACTGATTTTTCAAATAAAAGTGCTGAAAACAAAAACCAAACTCAAAATGCTACTTCAGCAAAGATTTAGATATCGATCAGAACGAACAAAAAATTCAAGAAATTATTTCTTGGGAACGATCAAACTTTGGCTATTTTGAAGATACCAAATATCCTCTTGACTCCAAACTGATTAAATCTGATCCGAAAAAAGTTCTGCGAGTTTATCGGTAGCTTATTTGAGTTTAAAACTAGGTGATTGAGAACTCGAGATAAAAATTGAAACAACTCGATTTGACGGCACTTCTTTAATTACTGCTTCAATATTTTTTGAAATTTTTTCAACTCCCCAGTCAATTTTTCCAACTGGCAGATGAATGATATTCGTTTTATCCTGCTTAACTTCAACATTCCCTAACATTAATTCTTTTTTTGCCTCTTCAGGTTTTTCGGTTACTGTGCCTGATTTTGGGTTAGGCATTAATCCTTTTGGTCCTAGAATTTTTGCAAATTTGGCTAACTTTGACATCATTTTGGGCAATGTAATTAATATGTCAAAATCAATAATATTTTTTTCTAATTGGCTTAAAATATCATCATTGCAAATAACAATTTTAGGGGTCTTGACTAAACCAGCCGGTAAATTAATCATTTTTCGAACTGGGTCTTGTCCTTTTTTTTGAGTCAAATTAATAGCTAATTCAATTGTTTCGTGTTTTGCTACATTCTTAGTCAAATAAGTCAAAATAGAATCTAGATCACCACTTTTTACCAGTTTAAGCATATCTTCTTTGGTTACAATATATTTTTTAGATCTTGGAAATCTGAATCGTTTTCGACTAGTTACTTCAGCACTTTTTTTCTTTTTTTCAACTTTTTTGACAACTTTATTAACTTCAGATTGAACGACTTCTTTTTTAAATTCCTTAACAATTCTCGGCGATTTTTTATCGACTTTTTTTTGAGTATCTTCAACCTCGACACCAATAATTTTTGTTTTTTGCTGTCCCATAATTTATTTAATTTTATCGTTAAGCAAGTCTGATTTTACCAATAAATCAATTGCTTTGTCAATAATATTATTAATTTCCTCTACTTCAGTTTGATTAAATCTTTCAAGCACATATTTTTCGCCCGGTAATGTTTCACTTTTTCCAATCCCTAATCTTAAGCGATAAAATTCTTGACTTCCAAGATTGTCAATCACCGATTGAACACCATTGTGACCAGCCGATGAACGATTATAATCAAGTTTTATTTCACCAAAATTAAAGTCCATATCGTCATGTATGATTAGAATATCGCTTGACTTGATTTTGTAATAACTAACAATTTTTTTAAAGCTTATTCCACTTTTGTTCATAAAGCCGGTATTTATTTTCAACAACACATCGTTGGTAAATAGATCTTTTTCTAATAATTTTTCAATCAAAATATGCCCGAAATTATGTCGAGTCTTTTGGTATTTATCCCCTTGATTACCCAAACCAAATATTAACACCATAATATCTATTAAACTCTAAATTCTAAGTACTAAATCATAAACAAATTATAATATCAAAATTTCAAATTACAAATAGTTTAGAATTTCGGATTTAAAATTTGAAAATTGTTTAGTGTTTAGATATTAGAATTTAGAACTGGCGTTGTTAAAAACCTGGAATTTTCATCCCCATATCTTTCATTACACCCTTCATTTCATCAGCCGCCAAAGCGGAAGCACGAGAATTGGCTTCACTAGCTAACTTTAGAATCTCTCGAACCAATTCGCTTTTTTTATCAGGTGATAACCAACTATCATCAATCACCAAATCAACCAATTTTTGTTCGCCATTATAAACAACTGATATCGTTTTGTCGCTGTTAGCCACTTCAATTTCAGTGTTTTTTAATTCTTTCTGAATTTTTTTAGCTTGTTTTTGCAATTGATATAACTGTTTAGCTTTATCTAACATTCTTCCACCTTTCGTAATTACAGATCCAATTATTACTTAGGATCAGATATTTCTGTTAATTATACCAGTCTTAATTTTTTTTAAAAATTCTAGCATAAATTTATCCAAGTCTCCCCCCAAAACTCCTTGCGTGTCGCTAGTTTCATAATTACTCCGGTGATCCTTTATCATTTGATACGGTGCTAAAACATAACTCCTAATTTGACTCCCCCATTCGACTGAAATATGTTCACCTTTTAATTCGTCAATTGTTTCTTTATGTTTTTCGATTTTCAGCTGAATCAATTTTCCAAGTAAAATTTTCATTGCCAGTTCTCGATTTTGAGCTTGACTTCGTTCATTTTGCGAAGTAACAACTATTCCAGTTGGCAAATGGGTAATCCGAATGGCAGTTTCGACTTTATTAACATTTTGACCACCGGCTCCGCCAGATCGATAGGTATCTATTTTCAAATCTTTTTCATCGATTTTGAAATCATCTTCAACCGCTTTATCAATTTCTGGCACAATTTCAACTAATGCAAAAGAAGTATGCCGAGCTTTATCCGAATCAAATGGCGACATACGCACTAAACGATGAACTCCGGCTTCGGATTTGAGATAACCAAAAGCTTGAAAACCACTGATTTTGATCGTGGCTGATTTTATACCTGCCTCTTCTCCCAAACTTTCTGCAATTTCTTCCACTAAAAAATTGTGTTTTTCTGCCCATCGGGAATACATTCTTTTTAAAATTCCCGCCCAATCTTGTGATTCAGTCCCGCCAGCTCCACAGTGAAAAGATAAAAAAGCGTTTGAAATATCGTATTCACCATCAAAAAGAGTTAGATTTTCTAACCCATCTATATCTTCGTTACTCTCAGCTTTTTCAAATTTATTAATAATAGCCTGAATTTGAGACAACTTTTTAGTTATTTCGGTAGCTTTGATATGATCCTGCCAAAATTTCGGCTGATACATTTGGGTATTGATTTTTTCAACTTCTTTTTTTAACTCATCAATTTTTAGCAATTTAGCTAATTCTTCTTTCTGCATAGTTTGTTTATATCATATAAAATATAATTTTTCCAGTTATTGTCCAGGCAGGGCACATCGGTAACAATTTCGTTTGTTTTTTAGCCAATCTGTTTTGATACTTTTCAATATATTCCATTGGTGTCAGAT
>PFQF01000023.1:4520-4724 GCA_002793435.1 Candidatus Berkelbacteria bacterium CG_4_10_14_0_2_um_filter_35_9_33_12 | reverse complement strand
ATTGTTAATTCTTATGCAGCGCCTGCAGCTGGCTTTTTGTTGCCTTGCAATAATGCCTTAACTCTTAATGCTTGGATTTCGAACGCTTCCATTATCGACCGCATATCAATCTTCAATTTTTGATCTTTACTTGTAATATCGGGATGTTTGTTATAAATGTCAGCCAAAACCTTCAATCGGCTCATTCTATATACTTCCATCGCC
>PFQF01000023.1:0-4407 GCA_002793435.1 Candidatus Berkelbacteria bacterium CG_4_10_14_0_2_um_filter_35_9_33_12 | reverse complement strand
TGGTCCAGCAACTTGATAACCTTCTCCGCCTTTCTCAATTAGTACAATTATTGATATTTCAGGATTAGTATAGGGTGCAAAAGCAGTTATCCAAGCATGTGTAGTGTAATTTCCAGCTTGATTTTTACTACCAATCTGAGCTGTGCCGGTTTTTGCTCCAACTTCAACCTTTCTTCCATCTTTATCGGTTATATCACCTAAAAGACGAGCTGAGCCTTCTGTCACTGCTAACCTCATTCCCTCTCGAACAATTTGTAAATTATTTTCATCAATAAAATTTTGTTGATTAACTTTAATTTTAACTGGTTTTTCACTTTTTTCATTTTTAATTTTTTCAACCAAGCTCGGTTGGATAAGTTTGCCATTGTTGATAATGACATTAGTGGCAATTAAGAGTTGAAGTGGAGTAACTAATAAATCTCCTTGCCCAATCGACAGATGATAGGTGTCACCAATATACCATTTCTCATTTTTTATTTTTTGCTTCCAATCAGAATTTGGAACTAAACCTTCCTTCTCTCCAGTTAAATCGATGCCGGTGCCTGCCCCAAACCCAAAATATTTCAAATATTTTTCAATTTTTTCCACCCCCAAACCACGAATATTCTTCCAGCCTCCACCCAACATATAGAAAAATATATTATTACTTTCGGCTATAGCTCGTTTAATATCAGTTGTCCCGTGATCCTTCCAATCGGGAAAAGTAGAATCACCAATCGTTATTTCTGAAGGTGTATCAATTGCAAAGCTTGGGTTGACAATATTTTCCTGTAAAGCTGACGCCGCTATAATTGGTTTAATTGAAGATCCTGGGGGATATTGCCCAGAGATAGCACGATTAAGTAAGGGATTATTGGGGTCATTAAATATTTTATCGATTTCGCTTTTACTCCCTTGCATCAAATTGACGTCAAAATCCGGTAGTGAAAGCATTGATAATATTTTGCCAGTTTGAGGGTTAGTAACAATCACTATACCTTTAGACAACTTTTTTTCTTCGAGTATTTTTTTTAACAATTCGTTTGCTTTAACTTGTATTTTTGAAGAAAAACTAAGATAAATATCTGATCCAATCTCCGGATTTTTTTGACTAATCATTCTCTCTAAAATTCCCCTTGAATTGACTTCATTTTTTTTGAAACCATCACTACCTCTTAAATCGCTATCGTAAGTCTTTTCTAGACCACTTTTGCCAACTAAATCATTGTAATCTAACGCATTATCAGCTTTTAAATCTTCTTCTGAGACCTTACCAACATAACCTAATATATGTCCAATCCCGGGAATATTTTGATATTTCTTAACCGGAATATTTTCTACTTCAACCCCCGAAATATTTTTTATTTCCACCTGAAGACCTAATGACTCTTCATGAGCTAACTTTGGTTTTAAAATTATTGGCTCGATACGATTTGCTTTTAGAACTTTTTCGACAATATCGGTAAATTTTAAACTACAAATTTCAGAAATTTTATTCAAAATTATCAGTTTATCTTGATAATTTTTTGATACCTCAAGTGGATAAATAACTAAATTACTTTGTGCCACATTTAAAGACATTAAATTGCCTTCTCGATCATAAAAATTCCCTCTTGGGGCAGTTATTTCTTGCAAACGAATTCTATTTCCTTCAGCTAAATTTTGGTTTATTTTTCCTTCAGTAATTTGAAGGTAAGACAAACGAAATATAATAATTGTAAACACAATAATTGTCAATAGATACCATCTAATCAATCCTATCGAAGACAAATTATCCGTGACTGGATGTTGGTCAAGCGGTTCCATCTCAACTGAAAATTCGTGATTGTAAGATTCAATTTTATCTAGATTTTTCGAATTGTAAAATTTTCTCTTCATAGGTAAACTCATACCCTTAGCCCAAATATGCACGTTCCTGGAACGTGCATATTTGGGCATATTTAACTTGTGATAATTAATTTTTTTTGTTTAGAATTATAAAAACTAATCATTAATAAAATGATTGATGTTTCAATTAAAACATAAAGAAATATTGTTTGCCAAAATGATGGTTTAAATATAACCCAAAATATTAAATGCCAAAATAATACTAATAAAAAAATAATCAAAATTTTTGGGAAAATAGAAAAATTATGGTAATAATTTAATAAATATTTGGCAATAATTAGCCACAAGTAAATTAAAATAAAAATCAGTCCGAAATAGGAACTATTTATAATTAATATGGAGTAGGTGAATAAAAAGATTGTTAATTTTAATTGCGATTTTTTATCAATTATTAATAATATTATCCCAATTAGCAAATATAAATTAACAAAAATATTAAGACTAAAAAATATTGATTGCACCCAACCAACTAATAAACCGAGCGCAACAAAAAGAAACAAATTTGTTTTCATATTTATTTATGAACAAATAAAAATTGTAGACCTTGAAAATCAATCGGTGTTTTGACTTTCAAGGTCTGGTATATATCTGATGGTGAGGAAATAATATCGCTTACTTCTCCAATTAACAGGTTTGAGCCGGTTTCTTTCTCAATATCGTTGGATACAATCTTATCACCAATCGCTATTTTTTTATCGACTAAAACCTGCTCAACAACAATTCCTTCAAACCTTGAGCTGAGCAAACCAATGGTATTAGCTTCAATAATTGTCACCGGAATTAAAGTCTGACTAGAATTTATTAAACGAACTGTTGATATTTCATCTTTAACCGCTTCGATCATTCCAACTAAAAAACCATTGTAGGTAACTGCCTTTCCGACTTGAATACCGTCTTTTTTACCTCGGTTTATTAATACTGATCCCGATTCAAGAACAGGATTTTTCCCAATAACTTTTGCTCCGAGCAAATCAGTTGTATTATTTTGGATATTTAATTCTTCTTTTAAAATTTTATTCTCATTTTCAAGTATTGCTAAATTGAAATCTTTTTCTTGGGCTTCAATTAATTTTATACGCAATTCTTTATTCTCCCGATCAAGATCTCCGATTTGAAATATCCCTGAGATAGGTGATGTTAATCGACTAATTAAATTGTTGCCAACCTCAATTGGCTTTGCCATAATTAATAAAGTACGACTTTGCCAATCTGAAAAAATTACTTTTTTTATCACAAATAATAAGCTTAAAACAATTAAGATTGAAAGTAGAACAATTCTATAATTTTTTCTTAACATTTTTTTATTTTCCAAATTCAGTCGGCAAAAGCACATCAATCAAATTGTCCAAATCCTCTAAAACAAACCCTGTCCCCCGAGCGACTGCAGTTAATGGGTCGTCAACAATATTAACTTTTGTTTTTGTGACTGAATTAATTAATTTATCCATTCCTTTTAACAATGCTCCTCCACCGGCTAAAAATATTCCTTTTTCATATATGTCAGCGGCTAATTCAGGCGGAGCTTCTTCAAGCGCATTTTTGATTGCTTCAACAATTTGATTGATCGGTTTTTTCATCGCTTGGTAAACTTCTCCATTAGTAATAACTGTTTCAAAAGGCAATCCGCTTAATAAATTTCTGCCTCGAACCGTCATTTTCATATCATCTTTGTAGGGTAAAGCGCTCCCAATTTTAATTTTAATCTCTTCGGCGGTTTTCTCTCCAATTAAAAGATTATTTTTTTCTCGTGTATAATCAATTATTCCTTGAGTTAGTTCATCACCCGCCACTCTTAGAGATTTAGAGACTACAATCCCACCCATCGAGATAACTGCTACCTCGGTTGTTCCACCACCAATATCAACTATAAAAGAACCTCCTGGCTCTTGGATTGGCAATCGTCCGCCGATGGCGGCTGCAATTGGTTCTTCAATCAAAAACACTTGACGGGCACCGGCGTTTAAGGTGGCTTCTTCGACTGCTCGTCTTTCTACTTCCGTAACATCAAACGGAATTCCGACAACAACCCGTGGTCTTGAAAAAAATGGAATTTTTTTAGTCTGAACATGGTTAATAAAATATTTTAACATCGCTTCTGTCACTTCAAAATCTGAAATAACCCCATCTACTAGCGGTCGAGACGCAACAATATAACCGGGGGTTTTGCCAACCATTTTCTGGGCTTCGGCACCAATCGCCAAGACTTGTTTGGTTTTATTATTGATTGCCACAACCGAAGGCTCGTTGATAACAATGCCTTTGGTTGCCACATAAACTAAGGTATTCGCAGTGCCTAAGTCAATTCCAACATCACAAGAAAAATATCGAGATATTTTTTCGAACATATATGTAACTTATCAGAAATTCCGAGAACTTCAATAGAGTTATTAATAAATATTTATTAGGCTTTTGCTCTTTCTAATTTAGTGACCCGTTTGTCTAGATTAGCTACATCAACTCCAATCGCTTGGATATCTTCGCTGTCTCGTCTTCCTAGATGATCTATTTTATCAATCAATTCACGATGGTTTTGATCCATTT